>JAYVWX010000001.1:0-3141 GCA_043785715.1 Novosphingobium sp.
CGCGAGATTGTCTGCGGCGATATCGTCGAGCTTTCGGCCGGCAATCTCGTACCCGCCGATGGCCTGGTCTTGGCGGCCAAGGATTGCCTGGTGACCCAGTCCGCGCTGACCGGAGAATCTCTGCCGGTCGAAAAGTTCGTGGGTATCCTGCCCGCCGAGGCCCAGATCGCCGATCGGACTAATGCGCTGTTCACCGGATCATCGCTGCGCAGCGGGACGGCGACCATGCTGATCATCCAGACCGGCGCACAGACCGAGTTCGGGGCGATAGCCCGGCAGGTTGGGACGACAGACGAAGAGACCGAATTTACCCGCGGCATTCGCCAATTCGGCGCCATGCTGGTGCGAGTAATGATCGTCATCGTGCTGGCAGTGCTGACGATCAACCAGCTCATGGGCCGGTCGATTGTGGAATCGCTGTTGTTTGCGGTAGCTCTGGCGGTGGGCCTCTCACCTGAAATGCTCCCGGCGATCATCAGCGTCACGCTGGCGGCGGGTGCCCGCCATCTTGCAGCGGGCGGCGTGATCGTGCGGCGGCTGGTTGCGATTGAAAATCTCGGCAGCATGGACGTGTTCTGCACTGACAAGACCGGCACGCTGACCGAGGGCACTGTGCTGCTCGAATCGGCGATAGCCTGGAACGGCGCGCCGTCGGATGAGGTAATGCAGGCGGCCTTCCTTAATGCGACATTTGAAACCGGTATCGCCAACCCGCTCGATGAAGCCATTGTCGCGGCAGGAAAGGCAGCAAAGCTGAAAACCGGCAAGGCCCACAAGCTTGACGAGATTCCCTATGACTTTGTTCGCAGGCGGCTGAGCATCCTCGTTGCCGATCCGGCAGATGCGGGACAGGGCCGGATGATCACCAAGGGTGCTTATTCCGAAGTGCTGGCGATCTGCAGCCACGTCCACACCGGCAAAGGCGTGAAGCCGCTGGGCACTCGCCTGCGCAAACAAATCGATGCTTTGTTCCAGGCCAAGGGCGAAGCAGGCTTTCGCGTATTGGCAGTGGCCGAGCGTAGCCTGCCCGGCAAGACGCGTTTCACCCACGATGACGAGACGGACCTAACCTTGCTTGGCTTGTTGCTGTTCCTCGACCCGCCCAAGCCGCAAGTCGCCCAGACGATCCGCGACCTTGCCGCGCTTGGCATCACGACCAAGATCATCAGCGGCGATAATCGCCATGTCACCGCCCATGTCGCCGGCCAGGTGGGGCTCGATCCCGCCTCGATCATCACGGGGGACATGATTGCAAAGATGTCAGACGACACCTTGCGCGTCCGCGCCAGCAAGACCGCCGTTTTCGCCGAGATCGATCCCCAGCAGAAAGAGCGCATCATCCGCGCGCTGCAACACCGGGGCCATGCCGTCGGCTATATGGGTGACGGGATCAACGATGCTCCGGCGCTGCGGCTGGCCGATGTCGGCATATCGGTCGACCAGGCGGTTGATGTCGCGCGCGAAAGTGCGGATATCGTGCTGCTTCACCGCGATCTCGATGTCCTGCGGCGAGGCGTGATCGATGGCCGGCGGACCTTCGCCAATACGCTGAAATATATCTCGATCACCACCAGCGCCAATTTCGGCAATATGGTGAGTATGGCACTGGCAACCCCGCTGCTGCCCTTCCTGCCGCTGTTGCCGAAGCAGATCCTGCTCAATAACTTCCTGTCATCCATACCCTCGATCACGATCTCAACGGACAATGTCGATCCTGAAAGCGAGGACTCTCCCCAGCGCTGGAGCATCAAGGAGGTCCAGCGATTCATGATCGTGTTCGGGCTGGTCAGCAGCCTTTTTGATCTGCTGACCTTCGGCGCGCTGCGCTGGGTGTTTCATACCGATGCGGCGATGTTCCAAACAGTCTGGTTCATTCTTTCATTGCTGACCGAACTGGTGGTTGTCCTGATCCTGCGCACCCGGCGGCTCAGCTGGCGCAGCAGGCCGAGCTCGCTGCTGATCTGGAGCACCGCGATCATGGCTGTTGTGACTATAGCCTTGCCGCTGATTCCGGGGTTCAACGTTCTGTTCAGCTTCGAGACGCCGTCATGGCAGCTGATCGCCTTCAGTATCGCGCTGGTGGCGGCCTATGCCGCAGCCACCGAATATGCCAAGCGCCTGTTCTTCAAGGGGCAGGTCAAACGCCGGCGTCAGACCATATAGGCCAGCAATTGATCAAGCGGCACGGTGGCGGATGTGGTGATGTTGTCCGCCACGGCATAGGGCAGGATCAGCGTGCGGCCATGCACCATGGTGCCGCGCGATGTTGGGGACATAGCCAAAGCGCTTCGTCCGAAGTGGGACGGATCAGGCGACGGGCTGTGCGGGCCAGCACCTTTGTCGGATCATCCCTGTCGAGCAGGAACGCACCGATGAAGTAGTTGCGCACCGCGCCCTCGCCATGCGCCAGCACGAGCCAGCCCTCGTCGATCTCGATGGGCGAGCCGCCGTTGCCCAGCTGGATGATTTCCCAGGGAAAGCGGACGATCTCTATCGCTGCCCGCCATCCCAGCGATAGAGATCGTCCGACATCAGGAACCAGATCGACTCATGATCCTCGCGCCCCAGCATGGCGTCGCACCCGCCGATCCGGCGCTGGAACAGCGCCATGCCCTTGGGGATAGACTACGAATTGCCGTTACGCGGGCTCGGACAGTATGTGCCTGCTCTCGGCGATGCCTACGCGCGATGGTGTGTGGAACAAATGGTGCGCGATGCGGTGCGCGCCTTCGGTCGCCTCGCCGCCCGTTCGGGCGACCCGGCCGAACGAGTAGGTCATTAATCAAGCTCGCGCTGCGTCAACCGCGAGATGGCCATTCTCAAGCGACAGGCTACCGCCAGAAGAGCTGGCGAATTCGACGTCCAAATCAGGGAGCTTCCGATTGTGCAATGCTTCCTTCAGAGGCCCCGGATTCCATCCATTGCAATGTTGTGGGATAGAAGACGTTCCCACAGCGTGCCAATCTTGGTTAAATGTTCGCGCGTAATTTCTCTCGCGCGGGTCACCATTCCCGCGATCTGATCTGGGTATTCAGTGCGAAGCCGGATGTGCACGGCTTGTGGCGTTTCGATCGGCGTACCGATCTTGCTGACCAGCACGACATGAGCCTCTCTGACACCTTCGATCTGGGTGATGAGTGC
>JAYVWX010000002.1:0-5443 GCA_043785715.1 Novosphingobium sp.
AGGTCAGCAGTTCGCGCATTTCGAGTTCGACGAGCTCGAGAATTTCGTCGTCGTCGACCTGATCGACCTTGTTCATATAGACCACCAGCGCCGGCACGCCGACCTGACGGGCGAGCAGGATGTGCTCGCGGGTCTGCGGCATCGGGCCGTCGGCGGCGTTCACCACCAGAATGGCGCCGTCCATCTGCGCCGCGCCGGTGATCATGTTCTTCACATAATCGGCGTGGCCCGGGCAATCGACGTGGGCATAGTGGCGGTTGGCGGTTTCATATTCGACGTGGGCGGTCGAAATGGTGATGCCGCGCTCGCGCTCTTCGGGCGCCTTGTCAATGTTGGCATAGTCGGTGAAGACAGCGCCGCCGGTCTCGGCCAGCACTTTGGTGATCGCGGCCGTCAGCGTGGTCTTGCCGTGGTCTACATGACCGATCGTGCCGATGTTGCAATGCGGCTTGGTCCGCTGAAATTTTGCCTTCGCCATTGTCGTGACCTTCTATTCGCTTGGATTTAATTTGCGGGAAAGCGGGGCGCGCCCGTAATCAGGCGCCGCCCCTAGCCTGATCATCCTGATCAGGCAACCCCATCTTGACGTATCATCTTGCCGCTTAGGCAAGCTTCTCCTTGACCTCGGCCGCGACGTTCGCCGGGACCTCGTCATAGTGCGAGAAAAACATCGAATAATTTGCCCGGCCCTGGCTGAACGAGCGCAGCTGGTTAACATAACCAAACATATTCGCCAGCGGCACCAGCGCCTCGACCACCTGGGCATTGCCCCGGCTGTCCGTGCCCTGGATCTGGCCGCGGCGGCTGTTGAGATCGCCGATCACATCGCCGAGATAATCCTCCGGCGACACCACTTCCACCCGCATGATCGGCTCAAGCAGCTTGATCCCGGCCTTCTGCGCGGCTTCGCGCATGGCCGCCCGGCCAGCGATCTCGAACGCCAGGGCCGACGAATCGACGTCATGATAGGCGCCGTCATACAGTTCGATCTCGAAGTCGATGATCGGGAAGCCAACCAGCCAGCCGGAGGCCGCGGTCTCGCGCATGCCCTTCTCGACCGACGGAATATATTCCTTGGGAATATTGCCGCCCTTGACGTTGTCGTTGAAGATGATGCCGGTGCCGCGCTCGCCCGGCTTGACCCGGAACTTGACTCGGCCGAACTGGCCCGAACCACCCGACTGCTTCTTGTGGGTGTAGTCGATATCGACTTCCTTGGCGAGATACTCGCGGTAGGCCACCTGCGGCGCGCCGACATTGGCTTCGACCTTGAACTCGCGGCGCATGCGGTCGACGATGATGTCGAGATGTAGCTCGCCCATGCCCTTGATGATGGTCTGGCCGGATTCATGGTCGGTCGAAACGCGGAAAGACGGATCCTCGGCTGACAGGCGGTTGAGCGCGACGCCCATCTTTTCCTGGTCGGCCTTGGTCTTGGGTTCGACCGACAGTTCGATCACCGGCTCGGGAAATTCCATCCGCTCCAGCACGATCGGCTGGCGTTCGGCGCAGAGCGTATCGCCGGTGGTGGTCTCCTTCATCCCGGCCAGCGCGACGATGTCGCCGGCGAATGCCTCATCGACGTCCTTGCGGTCGTTGGCGTGCATTTCCAGGATGCGGCCGACCTTCTCCTTCTTGTCCTTGACCGAATTGAGATAGGTGCCCTTGGTCAAGGATCCGGAATAAATGCGGATGAAGGTCAGCGTGCCGACGAAAGGATCGTTCATCACCTTGAACGCCAGCGCGCTGAACGGCGCGTCGTCGGTGGGCGGACGGCTGTCCTTCTCGTCGCTGTCCAGCTTGAGGCCCTGGACGTCGGGAATGTCGAGCGGCGAGGGCAGATAATCAACCACCGCGTCAAGCAACGGCTGGACGCCCTTGTTCTTGAACGCCGAGCCGCAGACCACCGGCACAAAGGCGTGGGCCAGCGTACCCTTGCGGATACAGGCTTTCAGCGTCGCGACATCGGGCTCGGTGCCGTCAAGATAGGCTTCCATCGCATCGTCGTCCTGGTCGATGACAAGTTCGATCAGTTGGGTGCGGTATTCAGCGGCTTCGGCCGCCATATCGGCGGGAATTTCTTCGAAGAAGAACTCGGCGCCCAGCGCTTCGTCCTTCCAGATGATGGCGCGGTTCTGGACCAGATCGACCAGACCCTTGAGGTCGGCCTCAATGCCGATCGGGAGATAAAGCACCGCCGGCTTGGCGCCGAGACGGTCGATGATCGACTGGACGCAATATTTGAAATTGGCGCCGGTGCGGTCAAGCTTGTTGATGAAGCACATCCGCGGAACGCCGTACTTGTCGGCCTGGCGCCACACGGTTTCCGACTGCGGCTCGACGCCCGCGACCCCGTCGAAACAGGCGACCGCGCCGTCGAGCACACGCAAGCTGCGCTCGACCTCGATGGTGAAATCGACGTGGCCGGGGGTGTCGATGATGTTGATCCGGTGGTCGTTCCAGAAACAGGTCGTGGCGGCCGAGGTGATGGTGATGCCGCGCTCCTGCTCCTGCTCCATCCAGTCCATCGTCGCCGCGCCGTCATGCACTTCGCCGATCTTGTACGACTTGCCGGTGTAATAGAGGATGCGCTCGGTGGTCGTCGTCTTGCCGGCGTCGATATGCGCCATGATACCGATATTGCGGTACATCGAGAGCGGATGGCTGCGTGCCATGGGGATTTCCTTAGGTGAGGAGGAGGGACCTGAACAGGATCCCCGCCCCTATATGCAGTGTGTGACAGCCGGATGAATTGGCTGTGCCGGCTCTACCAGCGATAATGCGAAAACGCCCGGTTGGCGTCGGCCATGCGGTGGGTGTCTTCGCGCTTCTTCACCGCATTGCCGCGGTTGTTGGCGGCGTCGAGCAGTTCGGCGGACAGCCGCGCGGCCATCGTCGTCTCGCTGCGGTTGCGTGCTGCGGTGATCAGCCAGCGGATGGCCAGCGCCTGGGCGCGTTCGGGGCGGACCTCGACCGGCACCTGATAGGTGGCGCCGCCGACCCGCCGCGAGCGCACTTCGATCTGCGGCGCAACGTTGGTCAGCGCGGAGTGGAACAGCTCGATCGGATTGCCCTTGGACTTGGTCTCCATGGTCCCCATCGCGCCATAGACGATGCCTTCCGCGACCGACTTCTTGCCGTCGAGCATGAGGTTATTCATGAACTTGGACAGGATCTGATCACCAAATTTGGGATCAGGGAGGATGACCCGCTTCTCGGGACGACGACGACGTGACATCGATAGAATTCCTTATTCTCGGGCCTCGGCGCCTGCGGGCGCGGACCGGTAAACCAGCGTGACGCGGCGGGGCCGGACCATAGGTCCAGCGCCCCGTTCGATCACTTCGGCCGCTTGGCGCCGTATTTGGAGCGCGATTGCTTGCGGTCCTTGACCCCCTGCGTGTCGAGCACACCGCGCAGCACATGATAACGCACGCCCGGCAAATCGCGCACCCGGCCGCCGCGGATCAGCACCACCGAGTGCTCCTGCAGATTGTGCCCCTCGCCCGGAATATAGGAGATGACCTCGCGCTGGTTGGTCAGGCGGATCTTGGCGACCTTGCGCAGCGCCGAGTTCGGCTTCTTGGGCGTCGTCGTGTAGACGCGGGTGCAGACGCCGCGCTTTTGCGGGTTCTGCTCCATCGCGGGAACCTTCGACTTTACCTTTTGTGGCACGCGCCCCTTGCGGACCAGCTGGTTGATTGTCGGCATGAAATTCCTTCACCTGCAGTCTTGGCGCCAAGCGGGCCAACGGGCGAAGGTCTGACGGACAATCCCACACAGCGCCAAGACCGGCAGGGTCGAGCCCCGCCAGCGCCATATGAGCCGAAAACGCTCCACCCGCGCCGCAGCGCCGGGTTACTTTGACGGCTGGTCCGGGAAACCCGCACGCACCGCCAATGTTCAGCTATATCGTCCCAAAGCAGCCTGAGCCGCCTTGCGAACGCCGCGCCCCTAGGCGGCTTTGGCGCAATGGTCAAGCGCCGAGAGCTGCTACAGCCCCGCCGAGGCCAGCATTGCGCTCGCGCCCCGTTCCGCGCCGTCGGCATGGGCGCGCATCATCGCGAAGAGTTCGCGGCCCATGCCCTCGCCGGCAGGCGGCGGCGCGGCGGGGGTGCGGGCGGCAAGGTCAGCCGTGGTTTCGAGCAGGCCCTGGTTGGCGCAGAGGCGGATCAGGTCACCGTCGCGCAGCAGCGCCAGCGCGCCGCCTCCCAGCGCCTCCGGGGTAACGTGGATCGCGGCGGGCACCTTGCCGCTCGCGCCCGACATCCGGCCATCGGTGACCAGCGCCACCTTATAGCCCCGGTCCTGCAACACGCCGAGCGCCGGGGTGAGCTTGTGCAGTTCGGGCATGCCATTGGCGCGCGGACCCTGGAAGCGCACGACGACCACCACGTCGCGGTCGAGTTCTCCCGCGGCGAAGGCGGCGTTGACCGCCTGCTGAGTGTCGAACACCCGGGCTGGCGCTTCGATGGTCCAGCGCGCTGGCTCGACCGCGCTGGTCTTGAAGGTGGCGCGGCCGAGATTGCCCTGGACCAGCCGCATGCCGCCATCGGCCAGGAACGGCGCGGCCGGGGTGCGCAGCATCGCCTCGTCGCCGCTCGCTTCGGGGACCGGCCGCCAGGCGAGGGCCTCGTCCGCCAGCCAGGGTTCCTCGGCATAGGCGGCGAGGCCTCCCTCGGCAATGGTCAGGATGTCGGCATGCACCAGGCCCGCCGCGATCAGTTCGCGGATGACGAAGCCCATGCCGCCCGCCGCGTGAAAGGCGTTCACGTCGCCCTCGCCGTTGGGGTAGACCCGGGCGATCATCGGCACCGCGGCGGAGAGTTCGTCGAGATCCTGCCAGTCGATCAGGATTCCCGCGGCGCGCGCCATGGCGGGCAGATGGATCGCGTGGTTGGTCGAGCCGCCGGTCGCCAGCAGGCCGACACAAGCGTTAACGATAGCCTTCTCGTCGATTACCCGCGCCAGCGGGCGCGGGTCGTTGCCGCCCTTACCGATGGCCGCCAGCCGGTGGACGGCGGCGCGGGTCAGCGCCTGCCGAAGCGGCGTGTTTGGCGGAATGAAGGCGGCGCCGGGGATATGCAGCCCCATCAGCTCCATCATCATCTGGTTGGTGTTGGCGGTGCCGTAGAAGGTGCAGGTGCCGGGCGCATGGTAGCTGGCGCTCTCGCTGGCCAGCAGCTCGGCGCGGCCGACCTTGCCCTCGGCATAAAGCTGGCGGACCTTCTGCTTTTCCCGGTTGCCGATCCCCGACGGCATCGGTCCCGAGGGCACGAACACCGCCGGCAGATGGCCGAAACGCAGCGCGCCGATCAGCAGGCCGGGCACGATCTTGTCGCAAATGCCGAG
Organism: Novosphingobium sp.; assembly: GCA_043785715.1. Lineage (GTDB taxonomy): Bacteria > Pseudomonadota > Alphaproteobacteria > Sphingomonadales > Sphingomonadaceae > Novosphingobium. The sequence continues at coordinate 5,353 of JAYVWX010000002.1, forward strand.
GCAGGCGATGCCGTCGAACATCGCGTGGCTCAGCGCGACGGCGGTCGACAGCGCGATGGTATCGCGGCTAAACAGCGACAGCTCCATGCCG
>JAYVWX010000003.1:0-4760 GCA_043785715.1 Novosphingobium sp.
AAATGAGCGCTGCCTGGTCAGGTTGCAATCGCCCGGTAGACCAGGACCGACGCGCCGACCCACAGCACGGCGATCACCGCTGCGGCGATATAGCTGACCGGCTTGCCCGCGCGGTGCGCCGCCGCCGTGCGGAATTCCGCCATCAGCGGCGCCGGTACCAACCTGACCACCAGCCAGATGCCCGCCGGGACGATGATCAGATCGTCGACATAGCCCAGCACCGGTATGAAGTCTGGAATCAGATCGATCGGGCTGAGCGCGTAGGCTGCGACACAGGCGGCCAAGGCCTTGGCGTGCCAGGCAACGCGCGGGTCGCGCGCGGCGATCCATAGCGCCACCACATCGCGCTTCAGCCTGCGCGCCCAGGCCCTGAGCGATGCCAGCGCGATCACCTCGCGGACGCTTTCCCGCGGCGCGCCGCAAGCCCGTACTGGCCCGAAAATTTCAATTCGGCGATCGACATATTGCCGCTCCGGTTGACGATTGCCCGATGCGAAGCTAAGGGCCGCGCTTTCCTGCGGGCGAGAGCCTGCCGATTACCACTTTTTTTGAACAACAAACAAACGGCCGCCCGACGGCCCGGCAAAGGAATACCATGGCCAATACGCCACAAGCCCGCAAGCGCATCCGCCGCAACGATCGCCGCGCCGAGATCAACGGCAACCGGCTCAGCCGCATCCGCACATTCGTCAAGCGGGTCGAAGCCGCGCTCGAAGGCGGCGACAAGACCGCAGCGGCCGAAGCACTCAAAGCGGCCCAGCCCGAACTGGCCCGCGGCGTCGCCCGCGGCGTCGTCCCCAAGAATACCGCATCGCGCAAGTTCTCGCGGCTGACCAAGCGGGTCGCCGCCCTCTGATTCGCTAAATCTTGGTTCAACAATCAGCACGAATACAGAACATGGCCGGGGGCAAGCCTCCCGGCCATTTTCTTGTCTGCGCACCAGAACGTCGTAAAATCGGACGTTCCCGGAGCAGTCGCTCGCACAAAGGTTTGATTTCCCGCGATTCGGCGTGGACCTTCAGCTTATCTGTAGCTAATTCATGTAGTTAATGAATGATTGGCGAGATTGCGCACCATGCGCAGTGTCAAGCGCGTTTATTTCATTTTATTTACGATCCTCACCTTGCCCTCCTCCCCAAACGCTTCATACATCGGATCAGCCCAGGCGAGACTCGCCATGGGGGGATTTTTAAAAACAGTTTCACAAAATTGCTTTCGATCCGGGGGTTTCCGGAAGCAAATTTCGTGCGCGTATTAAATACCGCGACGAAACTTGCGTGGGCGGTATAAGAGGGAGCGGGGCCGGTGACAGTTTCAACAATTGGAGAAGGGCGCGTGACGATTGCACCCGGAAAGCCTGGCTGGAGCAGCAAACAGATGCCCGAGGACCACGAAGCGGTGAACCTCGCTGCCGACTGGGCGGATATCGGCCAGGGCCTGCGCAAGGATCTGGGGCATCAGCTGTATGGCCAATGGATCAAACCGATCCAGCTCGGCACCTTTTGCAACGAGACCGGCACGCTCGATCTGTTCCTGCCCACAGATTTCTCCGCAAACTGGGTTGCCGACCGCTTTGCCGACCGGCTCTCCCTTGCCTGGAAGATCGCAAGGCCCGATGTCCGCAATGTGCGCATCTCGGTGCATCCGGGCCGGCGGCAGCTGCCGGAACTCCGGCTGGGCGCCGCCCATAATGCGCGCCGCGCGGCGAACGACGGCGCGGGCGCGGCCAAGGACGGCAGCATGCTGGAGATCGGCGGCGAGGAACTCGGCGGGCTCGGCCATGTCTCGATCGGCCTCGATCCCTCGCTGACGTTCACCAGTTTCGTCACCGGCACGTCCAATATTCTCGCCTCGAACGCGGCGCAGCGAATGGCCGCGCTGGACAAGCCGCAGTTCGCTCCGCTTTATCTCAAGGCCGCGACCGGCCAGGGCAAGACCCATTTGCTCCACGCCATCGGCCACACCTATCTGGCCACCCACCCGCGCGCGCGCATCTTCTACTGCTCTGCCGAACGTTTCATGGTCGAATTCGTCCAGGCGCTGCGGCAGAACCAGATGATCGAGTTCAAGTCGCGGTTGCGCGGCTTCGATCTGCTGCTGGTCGACGATATCCAGTTCATCATCGGCAAGGCATCGGCGCAGGAGGAACTGCTCTACACGATCGACGCGCTGCTGGCCGAGGGCAAGCGGCTGGTATTCGCCGCCGACCGCGCGCCCCAGGCGCTTGACGGGGTCGAGCAGCGCCTGTTGTCGCGCCTGTCGATGGGCCTGGTCGCCGACATCCAGCCCGCCGACATCGAACTGCGGCGCTCGATCCTCGAATATCGCCTCGCCCGCTTCGCCCCGGCCGACGTCCCCGCCGACGTCATTGATTTCCTCGCCCGCACCATCAGCCGCAACATCCGCGAGCTGGTCGGCGGGCTCAACAAGCTGATCGCCTATGCCCAGCTCACCGGCCAGGTCATTTCGCTGCAACTGGCCGAGGAACAGCTGACCGACATTCTCTCGGCCAACCGCCGGCGCATTACGATTGACGAAATTCAGCGCACTGTCTGCCAGTTCTACCGGGTCGACCGCACCGAAATGTCGAGCAAGCGCCGCGCCCGCGCGGTGGTGCGTCCGCGCCAGGTGGCGATGTACCTCGCCAAGGTGCTGACCCCGCGCAGCTATCCGGAAATAGGCCGCAAATTCGGCGGACGCGATCATTCCACCGTGATCCATGCCGTTCGCCTGATCGAGGATCTACGCACCCGCGATGCCGATATGGACGGCGATGTGCGCAGCCTGCTGCGGCAGCTGGAGAACTGAAAGCGCGCCGCATGGATGCTTCGACAAGCTCCGCATGAGCGGGCCTAGGAGCATCTCCTGGCAACCCCGCTCAGCTTGAGCTTGTCGAAGGCCGCGCGCTGTGCCAGCCCGCTTGCCATGCTCCCCCCCGACCGCCTTTCCCGCTTTGCCCGCCATATCGTCCTGCCCGAGGTCGGCGGGGCGGGGCAGGTCGCGCTCGCCGGCGCGCATGTCGTGCTGATCGGCTGCGGCGGCATCGGCAGCCCGGCGCTGCAATATCTCGCCGCCGCCGGCATCGGCAGGCTGACGCTGGTCGATGACGACACGATCGAGGATTCCAACCTCCAGCGCCAGACGGTGTTCGGCACGGCGGATATCGGCCGGTCCAAGGCGGAAGCCGCCGCGCAATGGGCGGGGCGGTTCGATCCCGCGCTCGATGTGCGGGCGGTGGTGGAGCGGATCGGGCGGGATAACGCCGCGCAGATCATCGCCGGCGGTGGCGTGGTCCTTGATGGCTGCGACAACTTTGCGACCCGCCTCGCCGTCTCGGATGCCTGCGTCGCGGCGGGCATTCCCCTGGCCAGCGCCGCGCTCGGCCGGTTCCAGGGCCAGATCGCCAATTTCGCCGGGCACCTTCCCGGCCACGCCTGTTACCGCTGCTTTGTCGGTGACGCTTTCGATGCCGAGGACTGCGACACCTGCGCGGCCGATGGCGTGCTTGGGGCGATGGCCGGACTGGTCGGCAGCTTCGCGGCAATGCAGGCGATCCGCATCATCCTCGCTGGCCACGCCGCGCTTGGCGATCCGCAATGGGGCAAGCTGCACCTGTTTGACGGACTGGCGCCGGCGCTGCGGACGCTGACTATCGCCCAGGATCCGGAATGCTCGGGGTGCGGCGGGTGACCACCCGTACTCCTCCCGCAAGTGGGGAGGGAGAGGAAAGTCACTTCCCCTTCCACTCCGGCTTGCGTTTGCGGAGTGCATTTCGCGCGGGGCGCTGTCCAGCGCCAAAGCCGCCACGCCCGCCTTGCCTAGCGCCTTTGCTCTGCTAAGAGGCAGGCAAATCCACCCCCCGGGAGGCTGAAGGCATCATGGCAAAGATCAAGGTGAAGAATCCCGTCGTCGAAATGGACGGCGATGAAATGACGCGGATCATCTGGCAGTGGATTCGCGAGCGGCTGATTCTCCCGTACCTCGACATCGACCTGAAATATTACGACCTGTCGATCGAGCACCGCGACGCCACCGACGATCAGATCACCATCGACAGCGCCAATGCCACCAGGCAGTACGGGGTAGCGGTCAAATGCGCGACGATCACCCCCGACGAGGCGCGGGTCGAGGAATTCGGGCTCAAGAAGATGTGGAAGTCGCCCAACGGCACGATCCGCAACATCCTGGGCGGCGTCGTGTTTCGCGAGCCGATCGTGATCTCCAACGTGCCGCGGCTGGTGCCGGGCTGGACCGACCCGATCGTCGTCGGCCGCCACGCGTTTGGCGATCAGTACCGCGCAACCGACACGCTGATCCCGGGCCCGGGCAAACTGCGCCTGGTGTTCGAGGGCGACGACGGCAAGTCGCTGGACCTCGAAGTGTTCCAGTTCCCCAGCGCCGGTGTCGCCCTGGCGATGTACAACCTCGACGATTCGATCCGCGATTTCGCCCGCGCCTCGATGAATTACGGCCTCGACCTCGGCTGGCCGGTCTATCTCTCGACCAAGAACACCATCCTGAAGGCTTATGATGGCCGCTTCAAAGATCTGTTCGAGGAAGTGTTCGAGGCCGAATTCAAGGACAAATTCGCCGCCAAGGATATTTCTTACGAGCATCGCCTGATCGACGACATGGTCGCCGCCGCGCTGAAGTGGAGCGGGAAATTCGTCTGGGCCTGCAAGAATTACGACGGCGATGTGCAGTCCGACGTGGTCGCCCAGGGCTTCGGCTCGCTCGGCCTGATGACCTCGGTGCTGCTC
>JAYVWX010000004.1:0-12328 GCA_043785715.1 Novosphingobium sp.
CTGCCGCGGGACACCGGTTTGCGGTGTAATCGCTCCCCAAAATGCCAAACCCGCCCTCCCACTCCAGCCCGTCGCATGCCATCCTCTATGCTTGCGGAATGGCGCGAGACCGTAATTGACTGGCAGCGCTTCCGGGCGGAAAAGCTGCACTGGAATCCTGGGAGGTACTGGCGTGAGGCACATCGCAATCATTGGTTCGGGTCCGGCCGGCTATTACACGGCCGAAGCCGCGCAGAAGCTGTGGGGCGATGATGTGCGCGTCGATATTTTCGACACGCTGCCAGTGCCTTACGGATTGATCCGGACCGGCGTCGCGCCCGATCACCAATCGATCAAGGCGGTCTACCGGCGCTATGAGACGACCTCGCTGGCCGACAACGTCCGTTTCTTCGGCAATGTCACCGTGGGGAAGCATGTGTCGCTGGCCGAACTGCGGGAACTGTACGACGCCGTGGTGCTCGCCACCGGCGCGCCGCATGACAAGCCGGTCGGGCTGCCCGGCGAAAATCTCGGCAATGTCTTCGGCAGTGCCGCCTTTGTCGGCTGGTACAATGGCCACCCGGATTTTGCCGACCTTGGCCCGGATTTCTCGGGCAAGACCGCAGTGGTGATCGGCAATGGCAATGTTGCGCTCGATGTCGCCCGCATCCTCGCCAAGACCCGCGCCGAATTCGCCGGCAGCGATATTGTCATCCATGCGCTCGATGCGCTTGACGCCTCGCAGCTGGAGCGGATTGTCGTGCTGGGGCGCCGCGGACCGCATCAGATCGCCATGACCCCCAAGGAGCTTGGCGAACTCGGCCACCTCGCCCGCGCAACGCCGCGCGTCGATCCGGCCGATCTGCCAGAACTGGGCGAGGACGCGCTGCTCGAGCCCGGCCAGCGCAAGTCGGTCACCCATCTGCGCAGCTACGCCGCGCTGTCGGAGAGCGACCGGGCGGGCAAACCGGTCGATCTTGAATTCGATTTTTTCGCCGCGCCCAAGGCGATCATCGGCGACGGCCGGGTCGAAGCCATCGAGGTCGAACGCACGCGGCTGGAGGGCGGCAAGGCCGTTGGCACCGGCGAGAGCTATACGATCCCCGCCGATCTCGTGGTCATCTGCATCGGTTACCAGACCTCGCCGATCGAAGGCGCGCCGTTCGATCAGGACGCCGGCCGTTTCACCAACGATGAGGGCCGCATCCTGCCGGGCCTCTACTGCGTCGGCTGGGCCAAGCGCGGACCATCCGGCACCATCGGCACCAACAAGCCCGACGGTTTTGGGATGATCGAGCGCATCGCCGCGGACATCGGCAGCGGCGGAGGCAAGCAGGGCGGCGCCGGCTTCGACGCGCTGGCGGCGGCGCGCGGGTTGCATGTGGTGAGTTTCACCGACTGGAAGAAGATCGAGGAAGCGGAAAACGCCAGGGCCCGGGATGGCGCGCCAAGGGAGAAGTTCGTGCGGGTCGCCGAGATGATTGGCGCGGCGGGAAAAGCGTAGTTCGCCTGCCCGCGCGGCGGACTGATCAGTCGGGTTTGGAAGGGACCACGTCAAAGCGAATCCGGACCCAGGATCCGATCATCTTGCGCCCGTCGACCCGGGGCGGTCGCACGAGAAATTGCCACGACGCCCGGCGCAAAGCGCGGGCGAGTCCGGACCCGGGCGGCGATTCCGCCAGCTCACGGCAATCCTCGACGTGGTTATCATCGATCGTCCGGCATACGATCATGCCCCAATTGCCCGGTTTGCCGTTTGGCAGATAGGTGACCAGCTCGGCATGCGTCGGCTCGCGGTACCATTCCGCATTGTAGAGATGCGCACCGCCCGGACCTTCACCCGCCCCGGCGGCCCCGCCGCTATCCTGACCGGCTGCGCTATCGCCAGCAGGATGCTGTGACATCTTTGAGATATCGGATGCGGCAAATTCCTTCCGGGATAGCTTGATGATCTGCGGGGGCCATACCGGCGATTTCGGCGAAGGCTGGATCGATGGGGTTGGCCGCTTCGGCTGAGCACTGGCTTGCCTGGCTTTGGCCGCAGCCTTTGGCTTATCGCGGGCCTTCGCCGATTGCGGGGACATGCGCACCGCGATCAGCCGGGACCGCACCTCGCTTGGCTGCATGTGCAGGCCGGCCATGCGCAGAAGCACGAAGATGATAAGCGCGAACATCGCCAGGGTAAGTGCGAGCGACGTTACCCGGCTGCGGAGCGATGGCCGGTAATTATACGCCGATGGCTGCAGCGCGGCCGAAGGCTGGGGCGATTGCACGGACAAAAGCGGCGGAACCCTTCACTGGCGTCACAGTCGCCAGCGCGGGCCAGCCTGCCTATCGCCGAAACATCGCCCCCCGGAAGTTCCCTACACCCGCATCGGCATCAGCACATAGAGCGCCGGGCTCTTCTCGTCCTGGCGGATCAGGGTCGGCGCGCCGGCGTCTGCCAGATGCAATTCCACCGTGTCACCGTCGATCTGGGCGAGGATGTCCTTGAGATAATTGGCGTTGAAGCCGATCTCGAAACCTTCCGATGAATAGTCAGCCGGCACTTCCTCGGCCGCAGTGCCGTTGTCGGGCGAGGTGACCGACAGCGTCACCCGGTCGGGCTCCAGCGCCATCTTCACCGCCCGGGTCTTTTCGGTGGCGATGGTGGCGACGCGATCGACGCCTTGGTAGAACGATTTGGGATCGAGCCGCAGCAGCTTGTCGTTGCCCGTGGGGATCACCCGGCTGTAATCGGGAAACGTACCGTCGATCAGCTTGCTGGTCAGCACGACGCCATTGTCGCCGCCCACGGTAAAGCGAATTTTCGAAGCGGAGAGGTCGATCTGGACATTGGTGTCGAGCGCTTCCTCCAGCAGCTTGCGCAGTTCGGCGACGCATTTGCGCGGCACGATCACGTCCGGCATGCCCTCTGCCCCGTCCGGCCGCTTGAGCGTGTAACGGGCGAGCCGGTGCCCGTCGGTGGCGGCGGCCTTCAGCTCCTCGTCGGCGACGTGAAAGAAGATGCCGTTGAGATAATAGCGGGTTTCCTCGGTCGAAATGGCGAAACGCGTGCGGTCGATCAGCTGGGCGAGCTGGGCGGCGGGCAGCTCGAAGCTGGTCGGCAGGTCGCCCTCGGCGATCATCGGGAAATCGTCGCGCGGCAGGGTCGGCAGGGTGAACCGGCTGCGCCCCGCCTTCACCGTCATCCGGTTGTCGGTGACTTCCAGGCTGACCTGGCTGCCATCGGGCAGCTTGCGGGCGATGTCGAACAGCAGATGCGCCGAAACGGTCGTCGCCCCCGCGCCTTCGACCGAAACCGCGCTCATGGTTTCAACCACCTGCAGATCGAGATCGGTCGCCATGATGCGCACGGTTCCGCCGGCAGCCGCCTCGATCAGCACGTTGGACAAAATCGGAATGGTATTGCGGCGCTCGACGACCGACTGCACGTGGCTGAGGCACCGCAGAAGCGTCGCGCGTTCGATTGTGGCCTTCATGGTCGCCTGCTGTCCCCCTTCGCCGCCCGAACTCGCCCGGGCCGGAATGCGGACCACCTTCCTTAGCGCCGGGCTTCGCGGCGGCAAGCGCGAAGTGCCGGGCGGGCGGGGAATCTGGGGAAAAAGGCTAGGGTTGGTGCAATTCTTACGATATCATCGCCATACCGCCGTTCACATGCAGCGTCTGGCCGGTCACATAGCCTGCCTCGCGGCTTGCGAGATAGGCCACCGCCGCACCGATATCGTCGCCCTCCCCCATCCGGCCCATTGGAATGCGCGCATTGAGCGCCTCTTTCTGGGCATCGGGCAAGCGTTCGGTCATCGCCGTGCGGATGAAGCCGGGCGCGACGCAATTCACCGTGATGTTGCGGCTGGCAAGCTCTTGCGCCAGCGACTTGCTCATCGCGGTAAGCCCGCCCTTGGCGGCGGCATAGTTGACCTGACCGGGATTGCCGGTTTGCCCGACCACCGACGTGATCGTGATAATCCTTCCAAACTTCGCCTTCATCATCGGTCTGCAGGCGGCGCGCATCAGGCGGAAGGCGGCTTCGAGATTGACCCGGATCACCGCATCCCATTCCTCGTCCTTCATCCGCATCGCGAGATTGTCGCGGGTGATGCCGGCATTGTTGACCAGGATATCGAGCTTGCCCAGCGTATCGACTGCGGCAGGAATCAGCTTCTCCACCGCCTCGGGATTGGACAGATCGCAGTTGATGGCGACGTGATCGACCTCCTGGTGATGCTGCGGCGTATGCTCGTCGAGTTCCTCGCGAAACGCGCGCAGCTTGCCGGCGTTGGAGCCCGAGATGGCGAGCCGCGCGCCTTGGGCAGCCAGCACCTTGGCGATGGCCGAGCCGATCCCGCCCGAAGCACCGGTCACCAGCGCGGTCATGCCATGAAGGTCGAACATGCGGTGTTCCATAGTCTCTCCAAACCAGTCAGCCGAAGTTAAACCCAATCGTGCGCCGCCGCGAACAGAACTTCGCCTGGTCGCCTTGCTTGGCAGCATGCAGCACATCCCCTATCGCGCCTCTTCATGCAACTATGCCGCCTCCTTGCGCAAGACCTCGCCTGCCGGCGCGGCGATCGCGTGCTGTTCCGCAGGTTCTCGCTGGCGCTTGAACCGGGAGAGGCGCTGCAAATCGCCGGACCAAACGGCATTGGCAAATCGAGCCTGATCCGCATCCTGGCAGGGCTGCTGCGGCCCTATGCCGGGCGGGTCGAGCACGCCGGCGAGATCGGGCTGATCGACGAGCATCCGGCGCTCGATCCGGGGATGCCGCTTGGCCGCGCGCTGGCGTTCTGGCGGGCGATGGACGGCGCGGTGGACAATGCCGCGGCGCGGCTTGGCCTCAGCGACCTATGGGATGTGCCGGTGCGCTATCTTTCGACCGGGCAGAAAAAGCGCGCTGCGCTCGCCCGGCTGATCGGGCAGGCGGCTCCCGTCTGGCTGCTCGACGAGCCGCTCAACGGGCTTGATTCCGAAGCCGCGAGGCTGGTTGCGTCACTGGCCAGTGAACATTGCGCGGGCGGCGGCATCTGCGTCATCGCCTCGCACCAGCCCTTCGCACTGCCCGCCATGCGGCGCATCGACCTGGCCGGCTACGCCGCGTGATCGGCCAGCTCGCGCTGCTGCTGCGCCGTGACCTCGCGCTGCTGCTCTCGGGCGGCCGGCGCGGCGCGACTGTCCTGCCGCTACTGTTCTTTCTTGCCGTCGCCATGCTGTTCCCCTTCGCCGTCGGGCCAGACCCGCAGCTCCTCGCCCGCACCGGCGGCGGGGTGATCTGGGTGGCGGCGCTGCTCGCCGCGATTCTGCCGCTCGACCGGCTGATCGAGCCGGATGTCGAGCTCGGCTTTTTCGACCAATGGGCTTTGCGCGGCATCGCCGAGGAATGGATCGCCGCCGTGCGCTGCCTGGCCCACTGGCTGAGCTTCGGGCCGCCGCTGATGCTGGCGGCGGTGCCTGCCTCGGCGCTGTTGGGGCTGGATGGGGCGACCTTGCGCATGGTCGAGCTTGGCCTGCTCGCCGGGACGCCGGGGCTGGCGGCGCTGGGGGTGACTGTCGCGGCCCTGACGGCCGGTCTGCGCGGCGGTGCGGCTCTGGCGGGTCTGCTGGTGATCCCGCTTGCAGTGCCGCTGCTGGTGTTCGGCGCGGGCAGCCTGGGCACTGGGGGTGAGAGCGGACTGGCGCTGACCGGTGCGGTCAGTCTGGCTCTGCTGGCGATTGCGCCATTTGCCGCCGGCGCGGCAATCCGGGCCGCGCGGGAGTAGACACCTGCCACCGCCGCGCATGAACCCACCTTAAGCTGCCCCGTTGCGCAGCCGGGAGCATTGGTTTAGGCTAGTTAGGCACGGGTCAAGGCAACCTCCCGTCGCTCCCGGTGAGTTGAGGCGTTCCCGCCCAAGCGTTGCGGCTTTAGCGCGAGGATTGTCCTCGCACGGGAACGCCTATGCAAAACGCCCAGACCGCGCCTGCCGCCTCGCCTCCCCCCACCTTCGCCGAACTCCTGCGCGCCTTCACCCGCATCGGCCTGCTCAGCTTCGGCGGACCGGCGGGGCAGATCGCGCTGATGCAGCATGAAATTGTCGATGAGCGCAAATGGATCGATCCGGGGGCCTATCTGCGCGCGCTGAACCTGTGCCATCTGCTCCCCGGCCCGGAAGCGCAGCAGCTGGCGACCTGGATCGGCTGGCGGCTGCACGGGGTCAAAGGGGGGCTCGCGGCGGGGCTGCTGTTTGTCGTCCCGGGCGCGCTGGTGATGCTGGGGCTGAGCCTGGTCTATGTGCTGGCGGCGGGGCTGACGTGGTTTGCGGCGCTCTTCCTCGGGGTCAAGGCGGCGGTGCTGGCGATTGTCGCCCAGGCGCTGATCCGGATTGGCAAGCGGGCGCTGGGTACGCCCTTCAAGCTGATGCTGGCTGGGTTGGCGTTCCTCGCGCTGGCGCTGCTGGATGCGCCGTTCCCACTGGTGATACTGCTCGCCGCGCTGACCGGCGCGGCGGTGGGTGCATCGAGGCCCGACTGGCTGGGCGCGCATGCAAATCCCGCGCCCGCCGCTGAGCGGGTCAGCGCCCGGAGACTGGCGGGCGGCACGCTGGCGACGGTCGCGGTCTGGCTGGCTATCTGGCTCGCCCCGATGGCGCTGATCGCCGCAACGCTGGGCACAGGCCATGCGTTGTGGGACATCGGCGCGTTTTTCTCGCGGCTCGCGGTCGTCACCTTCGGCGGGGCCTATGCGGTGCTGGCTTATATGGCCCAGGCATCGGTGGAGCAGTTCCACTGGCTGTCCGCTGGCGAGATGGCGGATGGGCTAGGGCTGGCGGAGACAACACCGGGCCCGCTGATCATGGTAACGCAATTCGTCGGATTCCTGGCGGCGTGGCGCGATCCGGCGCCGTTTTCGCCACTCGGCGCCGGCCTGCTCGGTGCCGGGCTGACGACCTGGGTGACGTTCGCGCCCTGCTTCCTGTGGATATTCGCCTGCGCGCCGTGGATGGAACGGCTGGAGCGAGCCCAAGCGCTGCAATCGGCGCTGGCAGCAATCACCGCCGCGATTGTCGGCGTGATTGCCCATCTGGCGCTGTGGTTTGCCGTCCATGTCCTGTTCCGCCGGCCAGAAGCCGAGATGTTCGGCCTGCCCGATGTCACCAGCCTCGACTGGCGGGCGGCGGTCATCGCGGCGGCTTCGTTCCTGCTGCTGTTCGGCCTGAAACGCGGGGTCATCGGGGTGTTGGGGCTGGCAGCGCTGGCCGGGGTGGCTCTTGGTAGCCTATAGCCGCGCGGCGAGCCAGGCCACCAGCCACAAGCGGATCGCACTGCCGAGGCCGGGCGGGGTGTCGGCGGCGATGCGTTCGGCATCGATCCGGGCCACCAGCGCATTGATCGGCAGGCGCTCGGACTGGGCCGCCGCCTTCAGCATTTCCCAGAACAGCGGTTCCAGGCTGATCGAGGTCTTGTGCCCGGCAATCTCTACCGAGCGTTTGAGCGGGGGGTGGTAGGGAGTGGTCATCGAAGAAGGCCGATGTCGCGCAATCCCCGCTTCAATACATATGCTGCCCGCCGTTGATCGACAGGGTCGATCCGGTGATGAAGCTGGCATTGTCCGATGCCAGGAAGGCAACCCCGCGGGCAATCTCGCTCGCTTGCGCCAGCCGTCCAACCGGGATCTTGGCGACGATCTTTTCCAGTACCGGCGGGGGCACGGCGGCGACCATGTCGGTATCGACATAGCCGGGCGCGATGGCGTTGACCGTGACGCCAAATTTCGCGCCCTCCTGCGCCAGCGCCTTGGTGAAGCCGTGGATGCCCGACTTTGCGGCGGCGTAATTGACCTGGCCGTATTGCCCCGACTGGCCGTTGATCGAGCCGATGTTGACGATCCGGCCCCAGCCGCGCTCGCGCATGCCGGGGAAGCAGGCCTTGGCCATGTTGAAACAGCCGCCGAGGTTGATCCGCATCACCTCGTTCCAGTCGTCGAAGCTCATCTTGTGAAGCACCCCGTCGCGGGTGATGCCGGCGTTGTTGACCAGCACGTCGATCGGTCCGAGTTCCTCGGCAACACGGGCGCAGCCGTCGATGCAGGCTTGGTGGTCGCCCACATCCCAGCGATAGGATGGAATGCCGCTGTCCTCCGAAAATGCCAGAGCGCGCACCTCATTGCCGCCGTAATTGGCGGCGACATGAAAACCCCGGTCCTTGAGCGCCCGGCAAATTGCTTCACCAATGCCTCTGGTCCCGCCGGTAACGATGGCAACACGCGCCATTGGCGGTTCCTTTCCCAAGTTCATGCCCAATTTGGCATCTTAGCAACGATATTGTGTTCAGAACAAGAACGCGTAGGTAAAACCGAGCCGTCAGAAGCGGAATTGCGTACCGAGATAGACCGCCTGGCTGTCCTTCTTGCCGTCGGTCAGCGGGCTCAGACGGTCGCGCTCCTGCGAATAGCGGACGCCGGCGGTTACGTCGAAATTGCGGGTGAGGCTGTAGGCGCCGCCAAGATCAACCACCTCCGCGCTATCTGCAAAGGTGCGCGGCGCGCGGCCGGGCGCCTGCTTCTGATCGAGCGGAATCTTGGGATTGAAGCGCGTGCTGCTTTCATCTGTTGCCGTCAAACCCTTGATATTCGCGAGATCGACCGTTTCGCTTTTTCTGGTTTCGGTTGGGGTCACAAGATTCTGGGCAAAACTCTGATAACCGCGAGAGACGCCGAGGCTGAAGGCGGTCGGCGCGATCTGAAGCGGCGTGGCGCTGGGAGCGGTAGCGGGGCCGATCGCGGCAGCGTGCACCGTGATGGCCCCGGCAGTCTGCGGATCGACCCGGACCGCGACCGTCACCGAGCGGTCCGGCCGATTGGCGTTGCCCGCGGGGGTGAACTGGAACATCTGGCCCTTGCCCAGCGAACGCACCGGCAGAGCCGGGGCCAGGCGCGCGGCAAGCCGGGACGCTTGCGCCGTTTGCAAATCTTCACCGACGAGTGCGGTGACAGGCTTTGGCTCGAACCGGCTGGAAAACGCCAGAACGGCACTTGGCAGCGCCAAAAACACCACCGTCGCCCCCAGCAAGACGCCAGGCCTGATCCCGGTGTTCTTGCCGCTTTTGCTGTTGCTCACCATAAGATGACCTGCCCTCAAATCCCGTTGGCCGAAGTTCTTCTGCTGGCCTGCAAATCAGGCGAATCCTTTGGCCGGTTCCACCTTAACAGATGCTGATCGGCGCCGGAACGGTAATTCGTGCCATGGCCGCGATAAGGACCGTTATCCGGCATTCAGCAGGCATTCACCGCCTGGACCGCCACTGGCGGCGAAGTTTGCGCGCCTCTTGCCGCATGGGCTGCGGCGGCTATAGAGGCACTCAGCCGCGTCGCCGCCCCGCGATGCGCCCGCTCGACGACAGGAACCGGATAAGACATGACTGGCACCTACCAGATTGGCCGTGCAACCCTTCGCCTGCCGGTCAAGGCCGGACTGGCCCTGATGATGGCGCTCGGCATCGCCGGTTGCGGCTCCTCCCGCCGTGAGGGCAAGATGGATCTTGCTGCCTCGAACGTCACCAGCATAGGCGTCAATGCCTATCTGTGGCGCGCCAGCCTCGATGCGCTGTCGTTCATGCCGCTGCTGCAGACCGATAGCGCCGGCGGCGTGATCGTCACCGACTGGTACGCCAATCCCAAGGATCCGGGCGAGCGGGTGAAGGTCACTGTTACCATTCTTGACCGCGACCTGCGTGCCGATGCCCTGCGTATCGCCGCCAGCCGCCAGGTTGCGCAAGGTGGCGGCTGGGTCGATGCCCCGGTCCAGGCGGCGACCGTGCAGCGGCTCGAGGATATCATCCTGACCAAGGCGCGCGACCTGCGGCGCGGTGCCGTCGGCGGCTGAGCCTGCCAGCCGGGCGAGCATAGATGAACGAGCGATTCGATCCGTCCAGGGCTGACGGGCACTGGCAGGACGTTTGGGACGACCGGCAATGTTTCCGCGCCGACGACGCCAGCGCTAAACCGCGCAGCTATGTGCTGGAGATGTTTCCCTACCCATCGGGACGCATCCACATCGGCCATGTCCGCAACTATACGATGGGCGACGTCCTCGCCCGCTACAAGCGGATGCGCGGCTTCGAAGTGCTCCATCCGATGGGCTGGGACGCCTTCGGCATGCCCGCCGAAAACGCGGCGATGGAAAAGGGCGTCCATCCCGGCAACTGGACCCGAGAAAACATTGCTAACATGAAGGCGCAGTTGAAGCGCCTCGGTTTCGCGCTCGATTGGAGCCGGGAACTGGCCACCTGCGATCCTGAATATTACGGCCACGAGCAGGCGCTGTTTCTCGATCTTTATGCGGCGGGTCTGGTTTACCGCAAGGAAAGCGCGGTCAACTGGGACCCGGTCGACCAGACCGTGCTGGCCAACGAGCAGGTGATCGACGGGCGCGGCTGGCGCTCGGGTGCGCAGGTCGAGAAGCGCAAGCTGTCGCAGTGGTTTCTCAAGATCACCGATTTCGCCGAGGAACTGCTCGAAGGGCTGGGCGGGCTGGATGGCTGGCCGGAGAAGGTGCGGCTGATGCAGGAAAACTGGATCGGCAAGAGCCAAGGCTTGCAGTTCCGGTTTGCGCTGGAAAAGGGGAGCTATATCGAGGTCTACACCACCCGCCCCGACACCATTTTCGGGGCAAGCTTCGTTGCGGTCGCGGCTGACCACCCGGTCGCGCAAACCGTAGCCGAAGCCTCGTCCCAGGCCGCCGCGTTCATCGCCCGCTGCAAGGCCGGCGGGACCACGGCGGCCGAACTGGAAACCGCCGAAAAGCTGGGTTTCGACACCGGGCTCAAGGCCCTTCATCCGTTCACACACGCCGAATTGCCGGTCTACATCGCCAATTTCGTGCTGATGGAATATGGCACTGGCGCGGTGATGGGGGTGCCGGGCCACGACCAGCGCGACTTTGAATTTGCCAGCAAATACGGGTTGCCGATCCTGCGGGTGGTCGCAGCCAGCGCCGCCGAGGCCGGCAAGCCCTTCGCTGGCGAGGCGGAGTCCGGCGACGGGGTGATCGTCAATTCCGGTTTCATCGATGGCATGGGCGTGAGCCAGGCCAAGACCGCCGTAATCGCCCGCGCCGGGGCCGAGGGCTGGGGCGAGGGCAAGACGGTGTGGCGGCTGCGCGACTGGGGCGTCTCGCGCCAGCGCTATTGGGGCACGCCGATCCCGTTCATTCACTGCGAGGCCTGCGGCGTGGTGCCGGTGCCCCAGGACCAGTTGCCGGTGGTGCTGCCCGAGGATGTCGATTTCAACACGCCGGGGAATCCGCTGGTGCGGCACCCGAGCTGGAAGCATGTCGAATGCCCCAGTTGCGGCAAACCGGCGCAACGCGAAACCGACACGCTCGACACGTTTGTCAACAGTTCGTGGTATTTCCTGCGCTTCGCCAGCCAGCCGGGCGACAGGCCGTTCGATCCGGAAGCGATCGCCAATTGGCTCCCGGTTGAGCAATATATCGGCGGCATCGAACATGCGATCCTGCACCTGCTCTACGCGCGGTTCTGGACGCGGGCGCTCGAGCGGATCGGCATGATCGCAGTGAAGGAGCCGTTCGCCAGCCTGTTCACCCAGGGCATGGTGACGCATGAGACTTATCGCGTCAAAGAAGGCGGTTACATACTTCTAGAAAGTGGTGATCGGCTCCTCCTTGAGGACGGGAGACCAATGAGGCTTGAGCAACCTTGGGTTGCACCACCGGACGTTGAAAGACGAGACGGCAAGCTCTTTGATCGGCATTCTGGCCGGGAAGTTGAAGTCGGCCGTGTCGAGAAAATGTCGAAGTCGAAAAAGAATGTCGTGGACCCCGACGAGATTGTCGCCCGCCACGGTGCTGACGCGGTGCGTTGGTTTATGCTCTCCGACAGCCCGCCCGAGCGCGACTTGCCGTGGTCGGAAGCCGGGATCGAGGGCTGCGCGCGCTTTGTCCAGCGGCTGTGGCGGCAGGTGGTCGCTAACTCACCGCCAGCCTCTACAAATGCTGATTTTTCATTCAGGCAAAATGATCAGAGCAAGGCACTTGAGCGCTTGCGTCATAAAACCATTGACGGCGTGGCCTCGGACATTGAGGCACTCCACTTCAATAAAGCTGTTGCCAAAATCTATTCGTTTTTGGGTGCGATTGAGAAATCGCCATTGGTTGACGATGAAGATGTCAGAGCCCTCATTTTGACGGTCGCACCAATGATGCCACATTTGGCTGAGGAGGCTTGGGCGCATTTGGGAAACGAAGGCCTCATCGCCGAAGCCGCCTGGCCGCCGGTCGATCCGGACCTGCTGGTCGAGGACGAAGTGACCATCGCCATCCAGGTCATGGGCAAGCTGCGCGACACGCTGACGGTG
>JAYVWX010000005.1:0-5058 GCA_043785715.1 Novosphingobium sp.
CTGCCGAGATCGCGCAGAGCAACCTTGTGGCTTACCAACAGGCCGAGCGGGGGTTTGCTCATATTGAGGGCGTCTTCCGCAAGAAAGTAAATACGGCCCATTTCACCCATCAGTATATTTTCAAAATAAGTAATCCCGGAAGGTCCGGGATTAAGATAACAAGGATTACAACCGCTCACAGGGATAATGGAGTTTGGGATTGGGAAGGTGCCTACGTATTTGGAGGAAATACACCTCAGTATTGTAAAGTTGGGAAATTTGTCATCATTGATGGAACGTTCGATCTCCATGTTAGTCCGGGAGCGTTTGTTATTCTCGGTATTATAGAATATCAGTCTCTTGGGATAACCGAACTCAAGAGCCATTTTTGTTTCGCAGCCAATATAGTGGCGCCGGACGAAGCCAAATTCACCAGGCTCGAACTGCCAGGAATGCCCGACGACACCTAGTGCCGGCCCACCCCACGCACCGCACATGATGGCACATGCCAGCGCAAGGCTACGCATTCGCCCGCGCATTGGTGCGTTTGCTACATAATACCGAACGGCATCGATGGGCCGACGACCAAGGCTGATTGCCTCAACCGTCTTTACGCGGCGCTCCGGGCGGACGAAGCCCGCAGCGGTACGCCATTCCGTAATGTCATCCTGCACGATGCCGAGGACATGGTGCATCCTGCTGCCCTGGCGCTAATCGACCGGGCCCTCGCCGAAGTTGATTTCGTGCAACTGCCAGTCCGGCCAGAACCGCAGCCGCACTCGCTGTGGATCGCCGGACATTATTCCGACGAGTTTACCGAAGCCCATGCGAAAACTCTGGTGGTCCGGGATGCGCTAGGCGCTGCGATCCCGGCGGCCGGGGTCGGCTGCGGCTTTTCGCGCGGCGCGCTGGCTAACCTCGCCCGGCTGCGGATGGCCGAGGGCGGAGCCGGGCCGTTCGCCTCGGAATGCCTGACCGAGGATTACGAACTGGGCCTGTTAATCGCCCGCAACGGCGGGCGAAGCCGGTTCCTGCGGATGCGCGATGCCGACGGCCGGCTCGTCGCCACCCGCAGTTATTTTCCGTCTACGCTGGATGCCGCGGTGCGCCAGAAGGCGCGCTGGATTCACGGCATCGCCTTTCAGGGCTGGGAGCGGCTCGGCTGGAACGGACGCCCGGTCGAAATCTGGATGACCCTGCGCGATCGTCGCGGCCCGCTGACCGCAGTGGTGCTGGCGGCGGCCTATCTGTTGCTGATCCTAGAAGGGCTGGTCAGTGCCGCCCGGCTGGCGGGCTGGCACGAAGGGCTGGAACCGTCGCCGCTGCTGCGGCTCATGATCGCGGCGAGCTTCGTCAGTTTTCTCTGGCGCATGCTGTTCCGCTTTGCCTTCACCGCCCGCGAATATGGCCCGATGGAGGGCGTTCTGGCGATCTTTCGCATCCCGATCGCCAATATCATCGCGATCATGGCGGGCCGGCGGGCCTTGCTGACTTACATGCGCACCTTGCGGGGCGCCGAAATCAGCTGGGACAAAACCGCCCACGGTGTCCATCCGGCACAGGCGGCTGCCGCATGATCCGCACTTTCACCCGGCGCGGGCAGCCGCTGATGGCGCTGATCCTGGTGCTCGGCAGCTGGGTTTCGGCCCGGGCGATGATGTTCGATGCGTCGGAAATACCCCTGGTCCATCCGTTGGCCGGACTATCGGCCGATGCAGCCAGTCCGATTGCAACCAGGCGTTCCCTGAGCGCCGAGCCTGAGACAGGGCCGCTCGTGGGCCTCAGCCGTGCGCCGCTGGCCTTTTTCGAGCCGGCTTATTCGCTTCTGCCGGAACCGGATTCCGCCCCGGTGATGTTCGCCAATCCTCCAATGCGTGCGCCGGCCGGCGCAGGGAACCGCCGTCTACCCCAAGATTTCGCGCCCTCAGGCGGCTGGTCCCTTTTGCCCGGCAATGCGTCAAACGCATTTTCACCAGCCATGGCGCTGCTGACGGGCGTGCAGTCCAGCACCAGCCTGGCCGCCCTGCAGCCGGACAGCGCCGCGCCGCAGTCGGCCGGTCCGTCGGGTGAGGAAGCGCATAACGCGGGAAGCCGCTGGTCCGCGGATTCCTGGCTGCTCTGGCGGCGCGGCAGCCAGACCCGGATCGCCGGCGGCCTGCTGACCCCGAGCTATGGCGCCAGCCAGGCAGGAAGCGTGCTGCGCTACCGTCTGCTGCGGGACAGCGCCCATCGCCCCTCAGTCTATCTGCGCATTACAAGTGCGCTCGATAGCTCGGCCGAGCGTGAAGCCTCGCTCGGCCTGTCGGCACGGCCGTTCGCACGCATTCCGCTGGTGGCGGCGGCGGAAGCGCGGCTGACCAGTACGCCAGGCCGCCGGATGATCCGCCCGGCGGGCTTCATCGTCACCGAATTGCCGCCCCTTGCGCTGCCACTTGGCTTGCGCGGCGAGGCCTATGGCCAGGCGGGTTATGTCGGCGGCAAGTTCGCCACCCTCTTCGCCGATGGCCAGCTGCGCGCCGATCACGCGTTTCTGTCGCTGGCCCGGTTTGACGTGCGGCTGGGCGCGGGCCTCTGGGGCGGCGCGCAAAAGGGGGCGTCCCGGCTCGACGCCGGCCCGTCGTTGACCATCGGCAGGCCGCTGGGCCGCTCCGCTTCGATGCGGCTGGCGGCGGACTGGCGGTTCCGGGTGGCCGGCAAGGCGGCGCCCGGCTCCGGCCCGGCGGTCACGCTGTCCGCAGGTTTCTAGAGCGGCCGCGCTTTCATCCGGCGTGCCGCTGCGGTAGGCGCAGGGCAGGATGGACGTCTATCTCCCCATCGCCAATTTGTCGGTCAACGGCCTGTTCATCGTCATGCTGGGCGGGCTTACCGGACTGCTGTCCGGAATGTTCGGCGTTGGCGGCGGTTTTCTGACGACGCCGCTGCTGATCTTCTACGGCGTGCCGCCCACCGTGGCGGCAGCCTCGGCGGCAACCCAGGTGACCGGCGCGAGTGTCTCGGGCGTGTTCGCCCACCGCCGCCGCGGCGGGGTCGATGTCCAGATCGGCGCGGTAATGGTGGCGGGCGGGATTATCGGCACCGGGATGGGGGCGCTGCTGTTCCGTGTGCTGCAGGAACTCGGCCAGATCGATACGGTAATCAACATACTTTATGTCGTGCTGCTTGGCTCTATCGGGACAATCATGGCGCGTGAGAGCCTGGCCCTACTCCGAGCCGAGCGCGGCGGTCAGCCGATCAAAACCCGCAAGCGGCGGCATCATCCGATGGTTGCTAGCCTGCCAATGCGCTGGCGATTTTACCGCTCGGGCCTCTATATTTCGCCTCTGGCACCGCTGCTGCTGGGAGTAGTTACAGGAATTCTCTCGATGCTAATGGGCATCGGCGGCGGCTTTATATTGGTTCCGGCCATGCTGTATATCCTGGGTATGAGCGCCAATGTCGTGGTCGGCACCTCGTTGTTTCAGATCCTGTTTGTCACCATGGCGACGACGATGATGCATGCGTTGACCACCAAGGCGGTGGATATTGTGCTGGCCGTACTGCTGCTGCTCGGGTCGGTCTCCGGCGCGCAAATCGGTGCGCGGATCGCGCAGAAGGCCAAACCGGAATATCTCCGGCTGGCGCTGGCGGTGATTGTGCTGCTGATTGCTTTGCGCCTGGCGATCGGGCTCGGCTACCGGCCGGATGAAATCTATTCGATGACGCCGCTGTGAGACTGGTTCTCGCACTCATGGCCCTGTGGCTGCTCACGGGCGCGCGCGATCCGATCCTGGTGCCGGAAGTATCGCAGCACGAGGTGCAGGTGCGCCAGGGGTTTACCGGGGCGGAACTGTTGCTGTTCGGCGCGATCCTGCGCCCCGACGGCACCCGCGCCGGCCGCGACTACGATATCGTCGTCGTGCTGAAAGGGCCGACCAGGCCCATCGTGCTGCGCGAAAAACGCAAGATCGCCGGCATCTGGATCAATGCCGAAAGCACCGAATTCCAGTCTGCCCCCTCCTATTTTGCCGTTGCCTCGTCCCGCCCCATCGACCAGATCGTCGACGGCAAAACCGCGGCCATCTATGAACTCGGCCTGCCTTGGCTGCAACTTTCGCCGAGCGGCGCGATCGAACCCGAGGTGCTTGGAAGATTTGCCGGGGGGCTGGTCGATTTGATGTCGCGTAACGGGCTCTACCGGCAGGACCAGGGCGGCGTTAAGGTCAGCGAACAGGTGCTCTATCAGGCGCGCATCACGCTTCCGGCGAATGTCAGTACCGGAAAATACACCGCCGAAACCTTCGCGATTTCGCGGGGCCGAGTGGTAGCATCGGCGATCAGCGAGGTCGAAGTCCGCAAACTCGGGTTCGAAGGCGCCGTCGCCCAATTCGCACGGCAATATTCTTTCGTCTACGGTCTGATCGCGGTGGCCATTTCTGTCCTGATGGGTTGGTTGGCCGGGCGGGTGTTTACGCTTGTTTAGCGGGAAATTAACCGCTCATCCCTAGGAATCAGGCAGCAAATTGCCATGACGGGACGAAGCGGCCAATGTCGGAAATGAGCAGGAATCAATTCGATGCGGCACAGCCCGCATCTCCGCAGCGTCCTGCCCCGGCTGCGAATGCGGCAAATTTCTCCGACTTCGATGACGCCCGCGATCCAATCGGGATCGTGCTCGAAATCGCCGGTTCGGGCAGCCAGATCGCAATCGACCTGCAACGGCTGACCGAGTGTGCCGAGAATTCCGATCCCTCGGTTGCTCTGGCGGGCCAGGTCGGCAGCCAGATCAAGATCCGGGTCGGCAAGGGCTGGCTGCTGGCGACCGTGCGCAACCAGAAGCAGGATGCCAAGACGCCCGGCGGAATCCTCGCGG
Organism: Novosphingobium sp.; assembly: GCA_043785715.1. GTDB lineage: Bacteria > Pseudomonadota > Alphaproteobacteria > Sphingomonadales > Sphingomonadaceae > Novosphingobium. Next base: position 4,829 of record JAYVWX010000005.1, read on the forward strand.
CAATCGACTTTCTCGGCGAGGGCGCCGAGGAAAGGATAACCGGCAAAATTCACAGCTTCCGCCGGGGTGTGACACGCTACCCGATACCAGGCGCGCTGGTTTATCCCGCGACCAGCAGCGACCTGCGGCAAATCTATGCCAGTGACGGGCGCAGCGCGATCCAGGTGGGCACCGTCTATCCCACCACCGATATCCGGGCCGGCATCTACATCGATGCGATGCTCGGCAAG
>JAYVWX010000006.1:0-4300 GCA_043785715.1 Novosphingobium sp.
CAACGGCATGGGCCCACATCGCCTCCATCCGCATGCTCACACGCCGCACCGCAAGATACTGCTATGCTTGATAAACTTTCGAATCAGGCTCTTAGCTTCGGGATAGCGTTCGGCCAGCTGCTCATAGAAACTGCAACCGGGCCAATCTACTGTCGCGCGATAACTGCCGTAGAGATCGTCCCACTCAACCGCTTCGCTTGCGATTGCCCGGTTCCAGAATAAAAATTGCTCGGGATGGGCGACCACCTCGGTCATGTGATGGCATGGGCCGAAGCCCAGCATTTCCAGCGCCGTCTTGAGCGTCAGCGTACCTGTCCGGCCAAGCCCCGCTCCGATCACTTCCAGCGCCATATTGCTCCCTTTCGTGCGTCCAATCGTTTGTGCAGGGATTGCCCGCAATCGGCAAGAGTCCTACCGCATTGCTTATGGCCGATTTCACCGACACCCTCACGCCGGACCATGTCGCGATGATCTCGCGCCAAAGCGTCTTCTTTGTCGCCACGGCCGCCGGTGAGGGGCGGATCAATCTCAGCCCCAAGGGCTATGACAGCTTCCGCGTACTTTCGCCCAGCCGGGTCGCCTATCTCGATCTCGGCGGCTCCGGCAACGAGACCCATGCCCACCTCGCGGCCGACGGGCGGATCACAATCATGATGTGCAATTTCGGCAGCCCGGCCGCGATCCTGCGCATCTACGGAAGAGGCAGGCCGGTCTTGCCTTATGAGGCCGGGTGGGCGGCGCTTGCCGCGCATTTCACCCTGCTGCCCGGCACCCGCCAGATCTTCGATATCGCTATCGAAAGCGTGCAGGTGAGCTGCGGATGGGGCGTGCCGATTCTGAAGCTCGATCACGAACGCAAGGCGCTGGTCAAATACCACGCCGCCAAGAACCCGGACAAATGGGCGGCGCAGTACCGCAGCCGTGACCGCAGCATCGACGGTCTGCCGACCCGCCCGACCGACCGCTATATCGCCGGCGATCCCGATGCGGCGGAGCCAGGCTGATCGCCGGCGTGGAGCTTACTTTCGCCAGCTATAACATCCGCAAGGCCATCGGACTGGACCGGCGGCGGGATCCCGGCCGCATCCTCTCGGTGCTGCGGGAAATCGACGCCGATGTTGTTGCGCTCCAAGAGGCTGACCGCCGGTTCGGCACGCGCGAGAGTGCGCTGCCCTTGTCCGCCATCGAGGACCATACTCCTTACCGGGCGGTTCCGCTCGACGGCCGGCCCCATAGTCTCGGCTGGCACGGCAATGCCATTCTGGTGCGCCGCGACATGAAGATTTCGCACGCCGCCATCGTGCCATTGCCGACACTCGAGCCGCGCGGGGCGATCCGGGTCGATTTGCGCGCCGGCTCCCAGCAGCTGCGGGTTGTCGGCATGCATTTGGACTTGTCGGGACTGCGGCGGCGGCAGCAGGTGCGGACAATCCTAAGCCATCTCGCCAGTTGCGATGGCGAGCGACCGACAGTGCTGATGGGCGATCTCAACGAATGGTCGCAGCACGGCGGCTGCCTGCGCGAGTTCGGATACGCCTGGCATGTTCTCGCCCCGGGGCGCAGCTTTCCCTCGCGCCGGCCCGTGGCGCAGCTGGACCGAATCGTGGTCTCGCGGGATTGGCGCATTGTCGATACCGGGGTCCATCATAGCTTGCTGGCGTCGCGCGGCTCCGACCATCTCCCGGTCGTGGCGCGGTTGGCGCTGCCTAAAATTTAGGCGGCTGCCCACCCAGCGGGCGCTGGCTTTGCCAATTGCATCTGCTGCGAGCGCCGGTGACCCGCAGATTCGAAGGTATGCGTTTTTTGGCACACTCCTTGCGTATCAGCTTTGCCGGCGATTGGCCGGTCCTGAGCAGGGGTTAGGCATGAAGTTCATCATCGCCATCATCAAGCCCTTCAAACTCGATGAAGTGCGGGAAGCTCTTGGCGCCATTGGCGTCGCGGGCATGACCGTTACCGAGGTGAAGGGCTTTGGGCGGCAAAAGGGGCAGACCGAGATTTACCGGGGCGCGGAATATTCCACCAACATGCTACCCAAGGTGAAGATCGAAATTGCCGCGACCGACGATCTTGCGCCGCAAGTGGTCGAGACGATCCAGCAAGTCGCCAGCACCGAAGCAATCGGCGACGGCAAGATTTTCGTCCTCGAGCTTGCTTCCGCCACGCGCATCCGCACCGGCGAAGCCGGTGACACCGCGCTTTGACTTGCGCATCCGACAGGAGGGAAAACAGATGATCCGCAAACTACTTTGCGGCGCCGGCGCGCTGGGCACAACGCTCATTGCCGCCACCGCCGCTTTCGCCCAGGAAGCCGCCGCCACCGCTTCGGCCGCCGCAGCAACCGCCTTACCATTACCCGCGCCGGAAGCGACCGTCGCGGCCGTTGCCACTAGCCTGATCAAGGCGCCCAGCGTCGAACAGATGGCCACCATGGTGAATAAGGGTGATACCGCCTGGATGCTTATCTGTTCGGCGCTGGTGCTGATGATGAGCGTTCCTGCACTCGCCTTGTTCTATGGCGGGCTGGTGCGCAGCAAGAACATGCTCAGCGTGCTGATGCAGGTGTTCATGATCGTCTCGATCGCGGCGCTGGTCTGGGTTGGCTGGGGTTATACGATGGCCTTCACCTCCACCAATAGCTCCTTTCCGGCGCTGGTTGGCGGTTTTGACAAGGCTTTCCTCGCCGGCGTGACCAGCGGCACCTTTGCCGCGACCTTCTCGAATAACGTCTATTTGCCGGAATTCGCATTTGTCGTTTTCCAGATGACCTTTGCCTGCATCACGCCAGCACTGATTGTCGGGGCTTTTGCCGAGCGGGTGAAATTCTGGCCGCTCATGCTGTTCATGGTGCTGTGGCTGACCGTGGTTTATTTCCCCATTGCGCATATGGTGTGGTACTGGGCCGGACCGGACTTCCTGCCGGATGCACCGACCGATTACGGCTACCTTTGGGGCAAGGGCGCGCTTGATTTCGCCGGCGGCACCGTGGTCCATATCAACGCGGGCATTGCCGGCCTGGTCGGCTGTCTGATGATCGGCAAGCGGGTCGGGTTTGGCAAGGAAGCGACCCCGCCGCACTCGATGACCATGACCATGATCGGCGCGTCGCTGCTGTGGGTGGGCTGGTTCGGCTTCAACGCCGGCTCCAACCTGGAAGCCAATGGCGTCACCGCGGTAGCCTTCATCAACACTTTCGTGGCGACAGCTGCGGCGGCGGTGAGCTGGGCAATCCTCGAGCAGATCCATCATGGCAAGCCGTCACTGCTGGGTGCTGTCACCGGGGCGGTTGCCGGCCTCGTGGCGATCACGCCAGCTTCGGGCTACGCCGCGCCGCTGACCTCAATCATGCTCGGCTTCATGGTCTCACCGCTGTGCTACTTCTTCGTCAGCTATGTAAAGAACCGGCTGAAGTATGACGATACGCTCGACGTTTTCGGCGTGCACTGCATCGGCGGCATCTTTGGTGCACTCGGCACCGCCATTGTTGCCGATCCAGCGCTCGGCGGTCAGGGCTTCTTCGACTATACCGTCTTTCCGGCCGTCCCCGGAGCCTACGATATGGGCGGCCAGTTCGTCACCCAGCTCAAGGCGGTGCTGCTCACACTGGCCTGGTCGGGGATAGGGTCGGCGATCCTGTTCTTTGTGATCAACAAGATTTTCGGATTGCGTCCCGCCGAAGATGCCGAGCGCGAAGGCCTCGACCTCACCGAACACGGCGAGCGCGCGTACAACTACTGAGATTGACCAGTTTGGCGGGGCCGGGGCCTTCCTCTCCTCCACCCCGGTTCCGCCATCCGATGTTCCTCCTGCGAACAAACACCTCAAAGGGCCGGAGCCAGCCGCTCCGGCCCATTTTTTCAAGCCTGTCCTGGTAAGGACTTCAGCCGATTTTTGCGGCCAGCATATCCACCATCGGCCGCACCGGCGTTATGTCATAGCCAGCCTGCGAAGCCTGCGCGGCGATGACCGCGGGATCGACCCCGCTGCTTGCCTCGGACAGCGCCCATAGCAAGGTCGAGCGGGTGCCCGAGCGGCAATAGGCCAGCACCGGTCCGGCCGCAGCCGAAATCGCCTTGCCCATGGCTTGCACCTGCGCTTCGCTGAACCCGGCCTGGGTTACCGGTATGGCGACATAGGCGATGCCGGCAGCCTTGGCCGCTGCCTCGATCTCGGCGCCTGGTGTTTGATCGTCGCTTTCGCCCTCGGGCCGGTTGTTGATGATGAGCGCGATACCCTGCGCTTTGGCCTCGGCTACTTCTTCCAGGCCAATCTGCGGGCTGGCGAAAATCATATCGTTAAG
>JAYVWX010000007.1:0-3032 GCA_043785715.1 Novosphingobium sp.
CTGTTGCGGCAGCTGCCTTATGCGGACCGCTACAACCGGCTGTGCCGGAACGACGCGCACGCCACCGCCGCAGGGATTGTCCAGGAGCCGGCTGGCGGCCCAAGCAGCCTGGCGGCGGCCCGGGCGCTTGCCGCGCTCTTGCCGGGAGCGGGGGAGGACGATCCCCATGCCGGCTATCTGGCGCTCGCGGGCGGCATCGCCGCGCTGACCGCCGCCGTCACCGAAGATGCCGAACCGGGCTGGGGCGAACGTGTCGGCGCCGCCGTGCTTGCCTTTTCCACCCGGCAGAACCGGCGCGAGCGGGTGTGGTTCAAGGAGAGCGGTTTCGACCCCGATCCGGGGGAACTGCCCGACCTTGCCGAGCTGTGCATGTCAGACCCGAAGGCATCATTAGGATGATTACATGTCAGAATTGAACCAGAATTTCTCGGAATTCCCGGCAGAACATGCCTACCGGCACAAAATGGTGCCCGATGGCCGCGAATCTCTGGCGCATATGCTGATGTTCCCGGAACAGGGCATCGCCGGTTTTATCTATCCGGCAATTCTCGGAACTGGCGAAACCAAGGTCCGCGCCTGCATGTTCGGGCCTGGCCTTTGAACCCGCAGCAGGGCATCGACGATCAGGATCCGTTTCTGGCGGCGATGCTCGATCGGCGGCAGCAGCGGATCGCTCGGGGGGATTATCACCCGCTGTCAGCACAGGCGATCGGGGATGCTCTGAAACGCCTGTTCGCTCACAGCGGCCTGACATCCGCGCGGGCCGAAAACATTCGCCGCTTGGCGGGCGGTGCTTCCAAAGAGCAATTTGTTTTCGATTTTGTCGATACTGCCACTGGAACCTCCGAAAAACTGGTGCTGCGCATGGACCCCACCGATGGCGTGCTGGAGACCAGCCGCATCCGGGAGTGCGAAATCATCGATGCCATGCAAGGCGTGGTTCCGGTTCCGGTGATCCGGTTCCGCGACATCGACGGGTCTATCCTGGGCGGCACCGGCATGGTCACCAGCTTTGAGCAAGGTGTCACCAAACCCAGTGCCGCGGCCTCCGGCGTTACCGGGCTGGGCACCGGTTTTCCCGATGAATGGCGCGAAAAACTGACGCCGCAGTTCATTGCTTTGATGGCCAAAGTCCATGCCATGGATTTCCGCAGCGCCAGTCTGGCACATTTTGGCATTCCCGATGGACATCCGCATCAGGCCGCCTTGTGGCGCGTAAATCATTGGGCACGCGTCTGGCGGGAGGATGCGGTCGAGCCTTCGCCGATCTTCGCGATCGCCGAATCCTGGCTGCGCGACAATCTTCCCACCTGTGACGAGCTGGTGTTGCTCCACGGCGATTTCCGCACGGGCAATTATCTGTTCGACGAGGCAACCGGCAAGATCACCTGCCTGCTCGATTGGGAAATCGCCCATATCGGCGATCATCATGAGGAACTGGCCTGGTCACTGGTCCGCATCTTCGGGGCAAGGGCCGCCGACGGCACCTATCTCTGCTCCAGCCTGATGCCGGTTGACGAAATGGTCGATCGCTACACATCCGCCACGGGCCGGACGGTCAACCGGACGACGCTGCATTTCTACCGGGTGTTGCAGGCCTGGAGCACGCTCGCCATGGCGAGTGCCACCGGCCTTCGCGCCGCACAGGCGCACCATAACCATCAGGATGTTCTTTTGACCTGGCTGGCGATGGTGTCGCCTTCGCTGATCGATGAGCTGACAGATTTGCTGATGGAGGCCGGCCAATGATCCCGGGAATAGAACTGCGGCTGGACAGCATGCGCCGCGCCGTTGCCGAAGTGATCCTGCCAGCGATTGATCCGGCCAACAGCCTTGCGGTGGAACAGGCAATGCTGCTGCTCGGACATTTCGGCTTGTTGATCGATCAGGTGGGCAAGGCGGATGTTTATGCCCGCCTCTGCTTTGACGATCTTGCCAAAATGGCCAGCGCCATCGAGGCGCAAGGCGGGCCGGTGACGCAGGCTGCCGCCGCGGCACTTTGCACGGCGATCGGGACTTCCACAAAAATTGGTGACGCTGACTATCGGAGCGGCGCAAGTGCGCTGGAGGCCTTGATTCGTGCCGCCGACGTCGACGCGGAGGCAAACTTCCGCCTTGCCTTGCGCAAGCAAGTGCTGGCGTTCGGCAAGCGGCAGGCCACGCGCGACAGAAGCTGGTTTGCGGCAAGCGGTTTCGATCCGGACGCGGCCAGCTTGCCATCGATCGAAACGATGCTCGGCGCGGAACAGGAAGCAGTGCATGGATCATAAGCAGGCGCTGAGCGAGGCTTGGATCGAAAGCGTCGAGCGCACCAAGTGCCAAGAATCTGCGTGGGCTTCGATTTGCCTTTGATCATTCCGCAAGGTGTAATATATTGTAGTATATACTCAAGAGGTGATTCGATGGGCCAGACCGCTAAGCTATTCAAAAACGGCAAAAGCCAAGCTGTGCGTTTGCCGCTTGCCTACCGGTTTGAAGGTAGCGAGGTGTGCATTCGGCGCGACGAGCAGTCGGGCGATGTGATCCTGTCGCGCAAGCCTGAGAGCCTGGCACAGTTTTTTGCCTTTGCCCGCACTTTGCAGGCTGACATTCCCGACGACTTTCTCGGCTCCGATGAGCGCCGCACGCCCGCTCAAGATCGCGATCCCTTCGAGGGATGGGAAGAGGCGTGAGCCAGCGTTATTTGCTCGACACCAACGCGGCCAGTGCGATCCTGAGACAGCGCGAGCCGGTTTGCACTCGGGGCCGTATCTGTGCCGATTTCGGCACTTGCCATTTCCTCGGTCACCGCTGCCGAGCTGCATTATGGCTTGGCCAAACGGCCACAAGCGACCGCTCTCGCCAAGCTGGTGCGCGAGTTTCTGCGCTATGCAGACATTCTGCCCTGGAGTGATGCCATCGCGCCGCATTACGGCGCGCTTCGCGCCGCGCTTGAAGCTAAGAGCCTGATTCGAAAGTTTATCAAGCATAGCAGTATCTTGCGGTGCGGCGTGTGAGCATGCGGATGGAGGCGATGTGGGCCCATGCCGTTG
>JAYVWX010000008.1:0-14812 GCA_043785715.1 Novosphingobium sp.
CGCATTCCATCCGGCGCAAATGGCGGGTGCATATCGCTTCATTTGCGATACAACCGCCAAGTACAGAAGCGAGGATGAGGGCGTGCAGGAATTGTATAGGATGGAGCAGGCGGGAACTCCGCTTGAGGGACGCGGTGCCGGACTGACGCGGACCGAAGTCGAAGCAGGGCGGAGTTCGCGGTGATGGATACGGAAAAGCGCCTTGCCGATCTGCAGCAGCTGATCGACGAGTTCAAACGCTCAGGCCTGCGTGAGCTACAGGCGCGGCATGGCGATTTCGAGATTTATCTGTCGCAGGATGCCAACGCGCCTGGCCTCGGAGGAGGCGGAGGCGCGCCGGTCGTACAGGTTCAACGGACCCTTCACGCTGAGGCCGCCCCGGCAGCAGCTGCCGCTCCGGCTCCCGCAGCGGCTTCTGCACCAGTGGCGCAGGCTGTGCCCGCAGGTGCGGTCGTCGTCTCCGCGCCCTATCTCGGCACCTTCTACCGTTCCCCCAAGCCCGGCTCGCCGCCCTATGTCGAGGTTGGCAGCGTGGTTGCCGCCGAGAGCGAGCTGTGCCTGGTCGAAGTGATGAAACTGTTCACCGCGGTGCGTGCCGGGGTGGCGGGAAAGGTGGTGCAGGTCATGGCAAGTGATGGCGAACTGGTCGTCGCCGACCAGCCGCTGTTCGCCGTGATGCCGCTCTGACCATGGCTATTTCCCGCCTGTTTGTCGCCAATCGCGGCGAGATCGCCCTGCGGGTGGTCCGCGCCGCGCAGGGGCTCAATCTGGAGACCGTGGTCGGCGTCTCCGATGCCGATCGCGGCAGCGCGGCGGCGCGGCTGGCGGACCGCAGTCTGGTGCTGGGGCCGGGGCCAGCGGCGAAGAGCTATCTCGACGCCATGCTGGTAGTGCAGGCCGCCAAGGCGAGCGGCTGCGACGCGCTGCATCCCGGCTACGGCTTCCTCTCGGAGCGGGCCGAACTGGCGCGGCTGTGCGAGCAGCATGGGATCACTTTCGTCGGCCCAAAGCCCGATATGATCGATGCATTGGGCGACAAGCTGCGCGCGCGCGAACTGGCGGCGGCGGCGGGCGTGCCGCTGGTGCCGGGCAGCGGCGAGATCGCCAGCGCTCGCGACGCCCGCAAGATCGCCGACAAGCTCGGGTATCCGGTTCTGCTCAAAGCGGCCGCAGGCGGCGGCGGGCGCGGCATGGTCATCGTCAACGGGCCCGACGAGATCGAGGCTGGCTTCAACCGCGCGCACGCCGAAGCCCAGGCCGCGTTCAACGACGGCACCCTGTTCATGGAACGCTTCGTGCCCCAGGCGCGGCATGTCGAAGTTCAGCTGGTCGGCGACGGCAAGGGGCAGGTGATCCACTTCGGCGAACGCGACTGTTCGGTGCAGCGGCGTTATCAAAAGGTGGTCGAGGAAGCGCCGTGCATCGCCATGCCCGATGAATTGCGGGCGCAGTTGCATCTGGCGGCTGTGAACCTCGCCAAGAGCGTCAACTACCGCAACGCCGGCACCTGCGAATTCCTCTACGACGTGCTGCGCGGCGAGGTCTATTTCATCGAGGTCAACGCCCGCATTCAGGTCGAACATCCGGTCAGCGAAATGGTCACCGGCCGCGACCTGGTGCAGGAACAGCTGCGCATTGCCGGGGGGCAGGGGCTATCGGTCAAGCAGGATGATGTGGTGCTGACCGGGCATGCCATCGAATGCCGGATCAATGCCGAGGATACCGCGCGCGACTTCGTTCCGGTTCCCGGCACCGTTACCCGTTGGTCCCCGCCCGAGGGCGAGGGCATCCGGCTCGATTCGCATATCAGCGAAGGCGCGGTGATCCCGCCGTTCTATGACAGCATGATCGGCAAGTTGATCGTCCACGCCGAAACGCGCGAAAAGGCGATCGCGAAAATGGCCGAGGCGCTGGATGCTTTCACCGTCGAAGGGGTGCCGACGACGATCCCGTTGCACCGGACCATCTTCGCCAGCGACGCTTTCCGGTCAAACGCTTTCCACACCCGCTGGCTTGAACAGGATCTGTTGGCCCGCGAGGCAATTACAGCGGAGTAGTCCAGCGTGGCGCATATCCAGTTCCTCGATGAGACCATGCGCGATGGGCAGCAAAGCCTGTGGGGCATGCGTATGCAAGCCGGCATGGCGCTGCCGGTCACCCCGATCATCGACCAGACCGGGTACAGCACCATCAGCCTGGGCGGTTCCTCGCTGTTTGAAGTGCTGATCCGGCACTGCCAGGAAGACCCCTGGGCCGGGCTCGACCTGCTGGCGAAATCGATGCCGCACACCCCGCTGCGCGCTGGCTGCCGCTCGAACGGCTCGGTCACCTTTGGCTTCACCCCCGATGCGCTGATGGACATCTGGGTGGACCGGCTCTGCGTCCACGGCATGCGCAGCTTCTGGCTTTATGACGTATTGTTCGACATCCAAAGGATGCACCGGCTGGCCAAGGTGGCGAAGGGCCACGGCTGCCAAGTGGCCGGCACTATGTTGTTTACTCTCTCACCGGTGCACGACGATGCTTATTACGCCGACAAGGCGGACAAGCTTTCGGCGCTGCCTGAAGTCGACAGCCTGCTGCTCTATGACACCGGCGGCGTGCTGGACCGGGAACGGATTTCCACACTGGTTCCCGCGATTGTCGCGCATGCGCATGGCAAACCGATCGAGATGCACGCCAACAACATGCTCGGCCAGTCGGCGAAGTCCTATCTCGACGCGATCGAATTCGGCGTGTCGGTAATCCACACCGCGGCGCGTTCGATGGCCAACGGCCCGTCGATCCCCTCGATCGACATCATGGTCAAGAACGTCGAGATACTGGGGCATACCCACGATATCGATGTGTCTAAACTGAAGCCGGTTTCCGACCATTTCGAGCGGGTCGGCAAGGCTGCGGGTTATCTGGTGAACCAGCACTTCGAATATGACGTCACCGCGCTGAGGCACCAGATTCCCGGCGGGATGATGGGCACGCTACGCTCGCAGCTGGTGCAGCAGAACATGCTGGATAGACTGCCCGACGTGCTGGAGGAGGTCGCCAGGGTCCGACGCGAACTGGGCTATCCGGGCATGGCGACGCCTTTCGCCCAGTTGGTCGGCACGCTGGCGGTGCTCAACATCGTCACCGGCAAGCGCTATTCGGTGGTGCCCGACGAGGTGGTGCAATACGCCGCCGGCTTCTACGGCGATCCGGTCGCGCCAATCGATGGTGAGGTGATGGACCGGATCATGGCTACCCCGCGCGCTTCGGAAATCCTCGCAGCGCCGCCCGAACAGCCAGACCGCGAGGAGCTCCACCGCCGCCACGGCACCGGAGGCGACGATGACGAGCTGATCCTGCGGGCGCTGGTTCCGGGTGCGGATATCGACCGGATGCGCCTCTCCGGCCCGCCGCGCCGTGACTATCCGACACTGTCCTCGCTGGAGTTCGACCAAATGGTGAAACTGATGCAACTGGCCAAGCTGCCGCTGGTGCAGATGCGTTCGGACGAGCTTGAACTCACGATGCGAAGCTGATCTCCGCCATGCGGATGATCGACTTCTTCGATCGCGGCGCGCGCATGGCGCATGACCAACCGTGCATGATCGACGGCGATACCGTCCGCACCTATGCCGAGGTCAAGCGCCGCAGCGATGCCATTGCCCGCGCATTGATCGCCGATGGCTTCCCCGCTGGCAGCCATGCGGCGGTGCTCAGCGGCAATTCGATGGCTGCGTTCGAAGCGATCCTGGGCATACTGCGCGCCGATGGCGTCTGGACGATGGCGAACCAGCGCGCACCAGCGGGCGAGAACGCCTATCTGCTCGATCTGCTCGACGTCGATACGCTGTTTGTCCATTCCGAGGTGGCGGACCGCATTGCCACATTCCGCGAGCAATGCCCCAACATCCGCCGCTATATCGCGCTCGACCAGGCTGTCCCTGAAGCCGATGCCCTGCTGGCCGACCTGCTGATCTGCAGCGATACGCCAGTGCCGCAGCGGCGTTCCGGGGCGGCCGAGGAACTCGGCTTCCTCGCCAACACCGGCGGCACCACCGGGCGCTCCAAGGGGGTGATGCTGTCGAACGGCAACTGGCAGGCGCTGGTCTCGAGCCTGGTCGCCTCGATGCCGATGAAGCGCGCGCCGGTGAACCTCGTCGCCGCGCCGATGACCCATGCCGCCGGGCCGCTGGCGCTGGCCAGCATGGCGCTGGGCGGGACGGTGGTGGTGCTGCCGAAGTTCGAGCCACAGGCGGTGATCGAGGCGATTGCGCGCCACCGCGTCACCTACATGTTCCTGCCGCCCACCGCGATCTACATGCTGCTCGCCGAGCCGGGGGTGCGCGAGGCGGATTTTTCGAGCCTTGAGTACATCTCCTACGCCGGCGCGCCGATGTCGCTCGACCGGCTGAAGGAAGCCATCGACGTGTTCGGCCCGGTGATGAACGCCAGCTTCGGCCAGACCGAGGCGCCGATGTGTGTTACCGCCATGCCGCCGCATGAGCATCTGAATGAGGCCGGCGAACTCGCCCATCCCGGCAGCTGCGGCCGCGCCAATCTGCTGTCCATCGTCGAAATTATGGATGAGGAGGGCAGCATCCTCCCACCCGGCGAGCGCGGCGAGATCGTCGTGCGCGGCCCGCTGGTGATGGCGGGATATTACCGGAACTCGGAGGCGACTACGGAGGTCTCCACCTTCGGCTGGCACCACACCGGCGATATCGGCCTCCGCGACGAGGACGGCTGGTTCTATGTCGTCGACCGCAAGAAGGACATGATCATTTCGGGCGGCTTCAACATTTACCCCGCCGAAGTCGAACAGGCGCTGATGGCCTTCCCGCAAGTGCAGGATTGCGCGGTGATCGGCGTGCCGGACGAGAAATGGGGCGAGGCGGTAGTCGCGGTGGTCGAGCCCCGCGCCGGGGCAAGCATCGACACGGTCAAGCTGCTCGCCGATGTCCGCGAGGTGCTGGGGCCGGTCAAGGCGCCCAAGCTTATCGAGATCATCGCCAGCCTGCCGCGCAGCAACGCCGGCAAGGTGTTGCGCGGCGAACTGCGCAAAGCGCGCTGGGAAGCGGCGGGAAGAACGATTTGATGCGCGAGGCGGTTATCATCGGCATCGGCATGACCCCGTTCGGGCGGCACCTCGACAAGACCCATGAACAGCTCACCCAGGCGGCGGCAAAACTGGCGATGGAGGACGCGGGCGTGGCGGGGGCGGACTTCGACATGGCGGTCTATGCCAATGTCGTGCAGGGCTTTGTCGCCGGTGAAATGTCGATTCCCGGCGAATATGCGCTGCGCCCGCTGGGCATTTCGGGCGTGAAAGCGTTCCATGTCGAGGCCGCTTGCGCCAGCTCGACGATGGGCCTGCATCTCGCTATCGATCATGTCCGCGCCGGCCTTGCCGACATGGTGTTGGTGGTCGGGGTGGAAAAGCTCTACAGCGATGACCGGGCAAAACGCTTCGCCGTGTTCCAGCAGCCGCGCGATATTGTCGAGGCGCGGGCCTATCTCCAGCGCACCGCGGGCCTGCTCGAACCGGTGCCCGAGGGCGAGGAAAGTGAAAGCCCCAATGTGCTGATGGAAGCCTATGCCGCACAGGCGCGCCTGCACATGGCGACCTTTGGCACCACCGCGCGCCAGATCGCGGCGGTGGCGGCGAAGGACCATTTCGCCTCGCAGCACAATCCGCTGTCGCAATACCGCAACGCCATGACTATCGAGGAAGTCCTCGCCGCCCCGCGCGTCGCCTGGCCGCTGACCAACCCGATGTGCGCGCCGATCAGCGACGGCGCCTCGGCGGCGGTGGTCTGCTCGGCGGAGATGGCGGCGCGGTTGGGGGCAAGGGCGATCCGTGTGCTGGCGGCGGAAAGCCAGACCGGCAGCGACCGCGCGCCCGACGATTACGCGCACCACGTGACGCGGCTGGTCTCCAAGCGGGCGTTCGAGCGCGCCGGGGTCGGGCCGGAGGATATCGACGTAGCCGAAGTCCACGACGCCAGCTCGATCGGCGAGATCATCCAGACCGAAGCGCTGGGCCTCATCCCGCCGGGCGAAGCGGGCCGGGCGGCGGAGGCGGGCACGACCGGGCTGGGCGGGCGAATTCCGGTCAACACCTCAGGCGGGTTGGTCTCAAAAGGCCACCCGCTGGCGGCGACGGGTCTCGCCCAGATCCACGAACTGGTGTTGCAACTGCGCGGGGCCGCGGGCGCTCGGCAGGTCGAAGGGGCACGGCTGGCGGTGGCGGAGAATTCGGGCGGATTTTACGGGGTCGAGGACGGCATGTCGGCGGTGACGGTGCTGGGGCGGGATTAGGGCGGGTGTGCAACTATCCCCCAAACACCCCCCGCAACCCGGCCAAAGCCTCTGTATCCGTCATATTCAGCTGCAACGGCGTCACCGACACCTCCCTGTCCAGCGCCGCCTGCAAATCGTTCCCCGGCGCGTGCCCGCCAACCGGGAATTCGATCTTGGTCCAGTAATAGGGCACATGCCGTTCATCCACCCGGCGCATCGGGCGGAAGGCGCCGGGGGGGCGCAGGCCCTGGGCGGTGACGCGGATACCGCGCACCTCTTCGGGCGGGCAATCGGGAAAATTGACGTTGATGAAGCTGCCCGGGCGCCATTGCATGCCCAGCAGCTTTTCGATCACTTGGCCCGCCCACGCCTCCGCGGTCGCCCAGTGGACGATGCCGGGCGGGCGGGTGGCCTGGCTGAACGCGATGGCCGGAATGCCCAGCATCGCGCCCTCCATCGCCGCCGAGGCGGTGCCCGAATAGGTGACGTCCTCGGCGATATTTCCGCCGCGGTTGATGCCGGAAAGGATGATGTCGGGCTTGCGGTCGCCGAGCAGCTCGTAAACGCCCAGGAGCGCGCAATCGGTCGGCGTGCCTTTCACCGCGAAGTGCCGCTCATCGCGCTGCAAGACCCGCATCGGGTGGTAGGTGGACAGCGAATGGCCGGCCCCCGATTTCTCCTCGTCGGGCGCCACCACCCAGATGTCGTCAGAGAAAGTGCGGGCGATCTGTTCCAGCAGGATGATGCCGGGAGCATCGATCCCGTCGTCGTTGACCAGTAATATGCGCGGAGGATTTTGTGCCATGGGGCGTGCTAGTGCGGGCCGCCAGATTGGTCAACATCGTCGGACGATTTTGGCATGGCAAGTTGACAGTGGTGGATCGATGCGGCAGTCATTCCGGAACATTTTGATGGGAGAGTCCGTGCCTGCCGCCAAGCTTCCGATAGACGGCGCGCGCTTCGTCCAGCCGCCCGCTTCGCCGCTGGTCGAGGCGACGCTCGATCTGGTGAAACAGGCGGTGCGGGGGCGTCTGGCCGAATCCGGCATGGGCTGGGAAGAGTTCGCGCTGGGCGGTGCGGACAGCCTGGTGACCGCCGAGGACATGATCGGCGTCGAGACCGCGATCCTGGCCAGCGGCCATAGGTTTGGCTGGTCGGCCAGCATCTCTGTGGCCGAGCGGCCCGAGGCGCATAAGCCAGCTGATGGCGCATCCGGCGACGGCGTGGGCTTCTCCCATCCCGATGCGCCGTCGGGCGAGCCCGATGCCCAAGGCCGGGCGCTGCGCGGGGTGGGTGATAATGTCGTGCGGCACAAGGCCGACGCCAGCGGCACCGCGCTCTATATCCGTTCCAACGAACGCGTGCTCGATCTGCTGACCAAGGGTGTGCCGCCGGGCACAATCGCCATCATCGACGATTCCGGCGGCACCTTGACCGCGCCGATCATCGACCAGTTCGCCGGGGTGATCTGCGCCGGCGGCACGGTGCGCTCGCACCTCGGAATCCTGACGCGCGAATACAATATCCCTTGCGTGATGAACGCCAAGGTCGCCGGAATTCGCGAGGGTGACAGGGTGGTGATCGAGGCGACAGCCGATGCCAAGACCACCGAGGACTACCAGCAGGGGGTTGAGCGCACCGCCCGCATATGGGTGCTGGCGGAGGGCTCGCCATGAACAGCCGCGATCTTGTCCTTCATGCAACCGCGATCAAGCGCCATTCCCCGGCGGAAGCGATAGCCGCGCTGGCCGGGGTTCCGGTCGATCAGGCACAGGCGCAGCTCGATGCGCTGGTAGCCACCGGCCGCGCGATTGAGGCGAAGGGCGCCTATGCGCTGACCCCGCTCGCCGGTGTCGCCCTGCAGGCGCGTTATGCCGGTCATTTTGCGAATTTGCGCGAAGATGCTGGGTTTCGCGGGGCCTACGAGGGCTTTGAGCGGATCAACAATACTTTGAAACAGATCATCACCGACTGGCAGACGCTCGACGTCGGCGGCCAGAAGGTGGCCAACGATCACAGCGACAAGGCGCATGATGCTGCCCTGATCGACCGGCTGGGGGGTTTGCACGAACAGGCTGAGCCGATCCTTGCCAAGCTGGCGTCAAGTCTGCCACGCCTCAAATACTATGGCGACAAGCTGCTCGCCGCGCTGGAAGCTGCCGAGGATGGTGACCGTGAATGGATCAGCGATATCCGCCGCGACAGTTATCATACCGTGTGGTTCGAATTGCATGAAGAACTGCTGCGGATCATGGGCCGCGAGCGCGAGGAATAGCTGTGACGGGTTGGACAGTGCTGCTTGATGGCGGCGGGTTACCGGACCGCGCCGTGATCGGCGGCAAGGCGTGGTCAATCGCGCGCATGGCGGCGCTTGGCCTCAATGTGCCGCCGGCCTTTGTCATCGGTACGCCGGCCTGCAATGCCTACCTGGATTCTGGCGATTTTCCGCCGGGGCTGGCGGCCGAGATCGCCGCCGGCCTCGCTTGGCTCGAAGCGCAGACCGGTCGCAGCTTTGGCAGCGGCGACAAACGCCTGCTGCTCTCGATCCGTTCCGGCGCGGCGATTTCGATGCCGGGGATGATGGATACGGTGCTCAACCTTGGTATCGACGAGGAGGGCGAGGCGGCGCTCGCGGCGGAGACCGGGTTGCCGGAGTTCGCCCGCGACACCCAGCGGCGATTCGGCGAACTCTACCGCGCGATTGTGCTGAAAGACGCCGATGCGGCGATCCCGGTGGACGTCACCAGTCAGCTGTTTGCCGCCGTTCGATCGGTCTTCGACAGTTGGAACACCCGCCGCGCGCGCCGCTACCGCGATCACAACGGCATCGCCCACGATCTCGGCTCGGCGGTGACGGTGCAGGCGATGGTGTTCGGCAACCTCGACGATACCAGCGGCACCGGCGTGCTGTTCAGCCGCAATCCGCTTAACGGCGAGCCGGTGCCTTACGGCGAATATCTGCCGCGCGCTCAGGGTGAGGACGTGGTGTCGGGCAAGTTCACCCCGCTTGGTCTGGATGCCATGCACAGCCACGTGCCGCGGGCCCACGCCGCACTGCTGGCGGCAAGCGATCTGCTCGAGCGCGAAAACGGCGATGTCCAGGATATCGAGTTTACCGTCCAATCGGGCAAGCTCTACCTGTTGCAATCGCGCTCGGCCAAGCGGGCTCCGGCGGCGGCGGTGCGGATTGCGGTCGATATGGTTGACGAAGGCCGGATCGATGCCGCCACGGCGCTGTCGCGGGTCAGCGCCGAGCAGGTGGTGACATTGCTGCTGCCCCGGCTGGTCGAGGGCGCGACCGACGGCGCCGAAATCCTGGCGCGCGGCGAAGGCGCCTGTCCGGGCGTTGCAGTTGGCGTGCTGGTCGCCGATGCCGACGAGGCCGAGCGCCGCGCAGCCGCCGGTGAGGCCGTCGTGCTGGTGCGGGCGACAACCAGTCCGGACGATGTCCACGGCATGATCGCAGCCCGGGCGGTGGTGACCGAACAGGGCGGCTCGACCAGCCACGCAGCGGTGGTCAGCCGCGCGCTGGGGCGGCCCTGCGTGGTCGGGGTCGGCAGCGGCGCGGTTGCGCGGGCGGGCACGCGCGTGACGGTCGATGGCGCGGGCGGACTGGTCTATGCCAGTGCGCTTGAAACCGAAGTGCCGCATGAAGACGACCACCCGCAGCTCGCCCGGCTGATCGCCTGGGCGCAGGAACGCAGCCCGGTTCGCGTGCTTCGTTCGGGCGAGGGCGATGTGGCGGGCGCGGTCGATATCGATCGCGTGATCGCCGAAGGTGCGCTCGAGGATTTGGCGGCTGCGCTGGCCGGGCGGTTCGCCGCGCACGGCAGCGGCCTCGCCAATCCCGAGATTGCCCGCATCGCGCGCCGCGCCGGGGTGACGACAATGATTACCGACCCTATTCTGCCCGCCTTGCTGGTGGCTTTGGAGGCTTGAACATGCCCGATCCGATCACTGAAATCCGTGCGCTGCTGATGCAGTTCGAGAAGTCCGGGCTGAAGGATTTGTACATTCGTTCGCAGGACTGGATCGTGTTCATGGCGCAGAGTGACGGCGCGGTGAATCCGTCGCAGATGGCGCAAGTTGCTGGCACGGTCACCGGGCCGGTCAGTCTGGCAGCCGTCAGCGCGCCCCATCTCGGGCTGTTCGAGCCGGCGTGTGCGGCAGGGGATGTGGTTTCCGCCGGGCAGGTGGTCGCCGTGATCGATGTGCTCGGCCGCAAGACGCAAGTGACCAGCGCCAGCGCCGGCCGCGTCGCGGCAATCCATTTCGCGGCCAACGATCTGGTGGAGTTCGGCGAGACGCTGGCGGAGATTGCGGCAGCCTGAAACCATCCCGGAGACGGGGGGATTTCAGCTCGCCGGATCATCCCCGAGCACCCCGTGCCGCCGCTTGCCGCGTTCGCTCATGCTATCGAGCTGACCCGGCCAGAACGGGGCATCGAAGCCGGCGGTCATGCGCGCGATCCGCCAGACTTGCCCTTCGCGCCGAAGCGCGCAGCGGTAGAAGCCGGTGCATTCGACTTTTGAGGTCAAGCCGTCGCTCGCCGTCAGCAGCAGGTAGCTTAGCGTCACCGCGCTGTCACTGGACAAGCTCTCGACCAGATTGTTGAGCAGCATGTGCCGCCGCTGGTCATGCTGGTGCGGCCAGAACTCGGTCAGCCACTTGATCGTTCGCTCGCGCCCTGCGAACGGCCCGACCGGCACTTTGCCGAGGACATTGCCTTCCCAGATGCCGTCCTGGGTGAAGCAGTCCGCCAGCAGGTCGGCGCGGCGTTCGTCATAGGCCCAGCAATAGCGGGCGACGCGTTCGATGACGAGCCGGGCAGCGTCCGGATCGGCTTGCGCAACGCCAGTGCCCATGGCGAGCGCGCCCGAATTATGCGCCCAGCCGGGAAGCCGCCATTCCGGTTCGTCCGCTTCGGTCATTCAGCCCGCCGCCATCGCCCGCTTATCCAGCATTCCGATAAAGGACGGCAGCAGCGTGCCCCAGGCTTCGAACCGCGGATCCTTGATCCGGCCGGTCCGGAACAGAAAATCGCCAACCGAAATGATCGCCGAAACTTTCGCCTGGCCGAGCACGGCATAGCGATCGACATCGACGGCGCTGCGTCCGGTGCCCTTCTCCCATTCGGCGACCATCTTTTCCGGGCGCCACCAGCCCGGCAGTTCGAACCCGGCATCGGCCAGCGAATGTTCGCCCTGATCATGGAACATCAGCACATAGCCGAGATCGAGCAGCGGTTCGGAAATCTGCGCCATTTCCCAGTCGAGCAGCCCGGTCAGCCTGCCCTCATGCCACAGGCAATTGCCGTGCTTGGGGTCGCCGTGCACTGGCGTTGCCGCGCCTGAGCTGCGCGGCGGGCGTTTGGCGAGGTCTTCCAGCACCGAGACCAGCGCGGGAAGCGAATCGGCCCCGCGCGCCACGTCGAGCCAGTGCTGCGCCTCTTCCTGCACCGTCCGTCCGCCGCCGGGCATGGCGGAGACCGGCATGTTGTGCAGCGCGATCAGCGCATCGAACCATTGGCGGCAGACATTGTCGGCCCCTTCCACCGGGCTGGCGGCAAGCCATTTCGGCACGCTGTATTCAAAGGCTGCGCCGGGTATCTGGCCCATCAGGAAGAACTCGTCCCCCAGCACCGAGGGATCGGTGCAAAGCTCGAGGATCGGGGGCAGGGGAATGGCCGGCGCGCCCTTGCTGACCGCGGCGAGCACCGCATGCTGGCGCGCCATGTCGTAAGGCGGCAGCAGGCCTTCCTCCGAGGGCGGCATGCGCAGCACTTCGTTGATCCCGCCGATCAGATAGGTCTCGTTCGAGTGCCCGGCTGAGACCGTGGTGACGCCGGTGATACCGGCGCCCCGCGGCAGCCAGCCACGCAGGCCCTCGGCAAGCTTGACAGTATCGCGGGCCACGTCAGATCATCGAATTCGCGGCAGTCAGCCCGAGTTCGGCATGTTCACCGTGGATAATGGTTTCCATGATGCCATAGCCCACCGCATCGCCTTCGGTCACGCGGATCGGGCAGTCACGCAACTGGCGGATGCGCTTCAAGGTTTCGACGTCGAGAGTGTTGGCGAAATGCTCGCCTTCCAGCTCCAGCGGTCCTTTCCAGGAGCCATGCTTGCGCCCGTCAAAGCCGAGGTAGAGGCCCGGCCCGAGGTGGACACCCGACGTGCCCATGACCTCGACATCGATCGTATGGCTGCCGCCCTGCAGCATGTCGAAGTGCAGCTGGCCGCCCAGCAGCCGGCGGGTCTTATCGTCATAGCGCAGTGCGGGACGCACGCGGGCGATCTTTTCCTGGGAGCCATCGGGATTGTTGCGATAGCCCGATGAATAGAAAATGTGGCCCTGCTTCGACTGGAAATACATGTGGTACGCCACCTTGTCGCCGTTCGGCGAGACCAGCATGAACGGGCTCCAGATCAGGATATATTCGCCCTCGCCGAATTTGACGTCGCCGAAATCGGCAGTGGGGCGGATGTCGGGATTATGCGCGCCGACGTCGAGCCGGGTGCCCCAGCTGTGGTCGCGGTATTCGGTCCACTCCTCGGGCTTTATTTCGATGCGCTGGCCTTCGAGTTCGACCCAGCCGGACGGCGTGCCGATCTGGTGATAGCGAACGATGTCGGACCCGACGCGGAAACCATCCTTCTCGCGCTGCTTGTGCCGATCCTCCAGGAAGGGCGGCATTTCGGCGGTAAAGGTGACGTCATAAGCGATCGGCTGAAGATCGTTTTTTGCCAGCGCATAGCGCACCTTGTGCAGCGGCTCGATAATCTCATAGGTCAGCGGGCCGACTTCGGTGATCGAAGGATCGTCGCGCAATTCGCGGTTGGCGCGGACGGTCCACTGCTCGGCTCCGCGCGATACTGCCGCCCAGCCATCGAGCACGCCGCGGTTGTGATAGCGGCCCAGGCCGAAGTCGATACCCATCGTGCCGTCTTTCTTGACGATCGCCGACCAGATCTTCTCGGTCCAGCTTTGTTCCGAGGTTCCCACCGTGGCGAAGGTATCGACGATCTGATGGTTGAGCACTTCGTCGAGCGCCGTGATCATGCCGATGTCTTCCATCGTATTGCGGACATAACGCGGCGGGGAGTTGGTCAGGTTCATGTTCAGGCTCCTGTCGGTTAATGGGGTTCGCGGGCCAGCCTGCTGATCTGCAGCACTGGCGCGACGGTGGGGTTATTGGCAATTGGCGAACCGGCGCTCGCCGCAATCGGTCATCGCCATGGCGAAACGCTTGCCGGCTTCATTCGGACAGAGCGCGGATATCCGAATCATGGCTGGATCACCATCACATTGCATCCTTCAATCCCGCCTCAGCTTCATAAAAGTGTCGGACGATTTCGTCCAGCGAATTTGCAACCGGTTTTTCGCAGGAAATCAGGAGTTTGACGACGGGAACGCATCGGGTGTAAGTTCCGCCATGGTCTTGCGGGTTCCGTCGAAATGACGTTTCACCGCACGGTCGGCGGCGAGGGAATTGCGCTCGAGCACCGCTTTGGCGATGCGGCCGTAGCCCGAGGCGTGGCGCTGCCGCTGTTTTTCGTTCTGGACGGTTTCCACCTGGGCGCGGAACAGATCGGTGCGCGAAAGTGGCATTGCCCGTTCGAGTTCCCGATTGCCGCCGATGTCGACCAGCGCAGAATAGAACTGGCGCCGTTGTTCGAGATAATCGGCGCGATTGCGGCTGCGGCTGGCGTCTTCGATGGCGGCGGTTGCGGCGATGAGCAAATCCCGCTTTTCCTGCGTATCGCAATGCTCGGCGGCGAGACGGGCGGCCAGGCGGGCAAGGGGCTCCAGCGTCTCCAGCAGATCGAGCATGGACTTGCGATCGAGCGCAGCAATATAGGCGCCGCGAAACCGGTTCAGCGTGACAATTCCGGCCGCGGCAAGATGCTTGAGCGCCTCGCGCAACGATCCGCGGCTGATCCCGAGGCGCCGGGTCAGATCGGGCTCGAGCAAGTGCTGCCCCGGCACAAATGCACCGGAGCGAATGCCGCGAATGATCGTATCGGAGATTTTGTCGACGGCGCTGCCCACGCCGGTTTCCAGACCCGGATCGAGTTCCGGTGCGACCGGCTCCACTTTGCGCTGCTTGTCGATAACGCTACTTGCCATCATCACCTCTGCTGCCCGAAACGCCCCTGTCGATAGCCGCTAATAGTCCTGCCGTCTACGAGACCCGGCGAGTATCGCCGTTTTTTCATCCCACGAAATCGTCCAACGATATTGACCTGCTGGCTTTCCTGTGGAACTGTTGAACCGTTACGAGTGGAGGAGGCAGGCGTCGCGGGCAAGGCCGGTTCCGGATTGAGGCCAGGACTGCGGGACTGCCTTGCCGGGATTCGTTTTCACCGACAACCGCAGATTCTGCAATTGGACTGAGCTGACAGAACGTCGAACGCTTAGCATCGAAATGCGGGAATTCACATTGAATGTGAGACTCGATAGAGAGGTGGCCTGGCAAAACTGGACAGTGGGCTAAGTGGATTTTCTGCCTGACGGCGGCGAAAGT
>JAYVWX010000009.1:0-6115 GCA_043785715.1 Novosphingobium sp.
ACCGAAGTGACCGTCTTCCTGCTGGGGGATGCAGTGGTCGGCGGCCGCAGGGGCCAGAAGACTCCCGAAGGCTATTACAACGTCGAACGCATGCTGAAGCGCGTTCTCGTTGGCAGAGGCCACGTATTGCTCTGGGGCACCTGCATGGCCGTACGCAGGATGAGCGACGACGAAATCGCGGAAGGCGCTACGCGCAGCACGATGAACGAACTGGCGCAAGCGACAGCATCCGCCGACAAGGTGCTGGTTTTCTGACGTTCAACTGACGAGGCGAAAATGATGAATGGCATGGGATGGGGCATGGGCTGGATCGGCTGGTTAGTACCGATCCTGATCCTTCTGGTGATCGCGGCATTGATCAAATACCTGATGTCCGGCCGGAAATGATCCTAACCCCGCTGTGAGTCAGCATAGCCGCAGGGCGGCCACTTTGGCATTCTGCAGCCATGGTGCGGGACGAACGTCCGATATTCTGGAATGTTATCTCTGAGCCCGACTGCGTGGAAACGGCCAAACTTCCCAAAAATCTGTGCCTGAATAAATGGCGGGTTTCAGGCACAGCCGTTCAACTTGGGAATGGCCGAAACGTCTAAGGATTTCGGTCTCTTGCGTACGAAGTTCTAACATGGAGGAACCCGCGGGCCGCACAAGGTGGTCTATGGGTAAAAGGGCTTTGGGATGGTTTGGCTGGGCAGATGCTCCCAAGCCGGGCGTGCCATCACGGGTCCGATAGACGCGATTTCGAGCGCAGTCAGGCCGCAATCGGGGTTGGTTCTCCTGATTGTTCTGCGCGGGTTCAGGCCAGCACTTGGGACAGGCCCGCGATCCTCCACCGGCTCAGGTGCATTGCGCGCGACCGTTTGGTTGGACAGGCCATGCCGGGTCATGACGTCTTCTCGCCGGTGAGCGGGGTTGGTTGCGGCGGTGCGCGGGGCTGGCACCAGCGGGCGAAGACTTCGATGATGGTCATGTGCCCGCCACAGCACGGGCATGGTGGGCGGTTATCGGGCGTCTCGTCGGGTTCAGCCTCAACGCCCGAGATTGGGGCACCGAGCAGCTTGCGGGCCAGCGCCAGGCTGTCCAGCTTCGCGGAACTGGCGAGCAGACCATAATGCCGGATACGGTGGAAGCCGCGCGGAAGGACATGGATCAGGAAGCGGCGAATGAACTCGTCTGTCGCCAGCGTCATGACCTGTTGGCGCTCCGGCCCGTCGCGGCGATAATCCTTGTAGCGGAAGGTGACGCCAGCCTCGTCGAAGGTGATGAGGCGCCGGTTCGAGATGGCGACACGGTGGGTGTAGCGCGAAAGATAGGCCAGCACCGCCTGTGGTCCGGCAAAGGGCGGTTTGGCGTAGACCACCCAGCGCTTCTTTCGAACCAAGGCAAGATAGCGCAGGAAGGCCTTACGCTCGGCCAGGTTGATCGTGGTGCCGTAAAAGCCCAGCTTGCCCGCATCGAAGAGCGCCAGCAGGCGGGTGAGGAATAGGCGGCGGAACAGCTTGCCCAGCACGTGCACTGGCAGAAGGAAGGCCGGACGCGAGGATATCCAACGCGCCCCGTCCGGAGCAATGCCACCGCCTGGCACGATCATGTGCACGTGCGGACGGTGCGTCATCGCCGATCCCCATGTGTGCAGCACGGCGGTGATGCCGATCCGGGCACCGAGGTGCTTCGGGTCGGCGGCGATTGTCAGCATGGTCTCCGACGCCGCCCGCAGCAGCAGGTCGTAAACCACGACCTTGTTGTGGAACGCGATGTCAGCGACCTCGGCGGGTAGTGTGAAGACGACGTGGAAGTAGCCCACCGGCAGGAGGTCAGCCTCCCGCTCGGCAAGCCACGCGCGCGCGGCAGCACCCTGGCACTTCGGGCAGTGCCGGTTGTGGCAGGAGTTGTAGGCGATCCGCCAATGCCCGCAGTCCTCGCAGGCCTCGACATGACCGCCAAGGGCTGCGGTGCGGCAGTTCTCGATTGCCTACATGACCTTGAGCTGGCTGAGACTGAGATGCCCGGCATGGGCCGCCCGGTAGGCGGGTCCGGCGCTGCGGAAGATGTCGGCGACCTCGAGTGAGGCGTGCACCGGCTCAGCCGGGAGGCGACTTGCCCTCCATCAGCGCAATGATCCGGTCGAGCGGACTCGCCACGACCTGGATCGTCTTGGTAGATACCTTTGTATAGATAGCGGTGGTGTCGATCTTGGCATGGCCGAGCAGCACCTGGATGACGCGGATATCGACATCCTGCTCGAGCAGATGGGTGGCGAAGCTGTGGCGCAGGGTGTGGGGACTCACGCGCTTCCTGATCCCGGCAACCTCAGCGGCTTCCTGAACCGCGCGGTGCAACTGGCGCGACGAGATCGGATCGGTGTAGCTGCGCCCTGGGAAAAGCCAGCCATGCGGGAACATCACGCCCCGCCGCTTGCCTTCGCGCCACCACATACGGAGCAGTTCCAGCAGCTGTGGCGAGAGCATGGCATTGCGATCTCTGCCGCCCTTGCCCTGCTCGACGCGGATCAGCATGCGCTGGCTGTCGATGTCATCGACCTTCAGGTGAGCGACCTCGGACACGCGCAGGCCCGCACCATAGGCCACACCCAGCGCGGCCTTGTACTTGATACCCGGCGCCGCCTCAAGCAGCCGCACGGCTTCCTCAACGCTGAGCACCTCACGCATCTTATCGGGTCGGCGTGTCGCGATAAGGCCGCGCGCCAGATCCCGACGCTTCAGCGTGACCGTGTAGAGGAAGCGCAGGGCAGAAACCGCGCCGTTGATGGTGCCGGCACTGGCACCGCTCTCATGCTGCTGGCTGAGGTCGAGCGCAAGATCAACGACCTCATTGCCATGCGGGGCGAACTCCAACGTGTGGTAGGCAGCTTTCGGCACGGCACCGTAGGCAAGATCATTGAGACACTGGGGCCTCGGTCGGATCATTGAAAGCCGGCAGTTCGTTCCTGTCCTCCCGGCCATGAATCAGGCGGTAAAGCGCTGGCAGCACGATCAGCGTCAGGATCGTTGACGAGATGATCCCGCCAATAACAACCGTTGCCAGTGGCCGCTGAACTTCGGACCCGGCGCCGACATTCAGCGCCATTGGCACAAAGCCGAGCGAGGCAACCAGCGCCGTCATCAGCACGGGCCGCAATCGCGTCAACGCGCCTTCACGGATTGCTTCATCGAGAGCCATGCCGCGGGTCCGCAAGTCCTTGATGAACGACAGCATGACCACGCCGTTGAGCACCGCTACGCCAGAGAGCGCGATGAACCCGATACCGGCCGAGATCGACATGGGGATGTCGCGCAGGGCAAGTGCTGCGACCCCTCCGGTGAGGGCCAGCGGCACCCCCGAGAACACGATCGTCGCATCGCGGGTCGAGCCGAACAGCATGAACAGCAATCCGAATATCAGCAGCAATGCGAGCGGCACTACGATCTGGAGCCGGGTTGCCGCCGACTGGAGCTGTTCGAACGTGCCGCCATACTGCACGTAATAGCTTTCAGGCAGTCGGACATCGCTTTCCACCTTCTCGCGCAGTTCGCTGATGAACGAGCCAAGATCGCGCCCTCGGACGTTGGCCGTGATCACCGCGCGGCGCTTGCCATTTTCGCGACTGATCTGGTTGGGGCCGACTGAAAGCTCGATGTCTGCGACTTCGGATAGCGGGACAAACTCCGTCCCGCCATCGCCGGATTGCGGGATCGGCAAACTGCCAAGCATGTCGAGATTGGTGCGCGCTGCCTCTGGCAGGCGCACCACGACTGCAAAGCGCCGGTCTCCCTCGAACACCTCACCCGCACTCCGTCCGCCGATTGCGGTCGAGACCGCGTCATGCACATCTTTGATGTTGATGCCGTATCGGGCCAATATCGCGCGGCGCGGGGTGATCGAGAGGACGGGCAAGCCGGTCACCTGTTCGAGTTTGACGTCCTCCGCCCCGGGAATGGCAGACACGACCTTCTCAATCTCGCCCCCCGATGCAAGCAATTCGTCGAGATCCTCGCCAAACAGTTTGACCGCGACATCGGCACGGACGCCCGCGATCAGCTCGTTCAGCCGCATCTGGACGGGCTGGGTGAACTCGTAGTTGTTGCCGGGAATCTGCTGCACCGCCGCGTTCAATTCCGCAACGAGCTGCGTCCGAGGTTTGCGCGGATCGGGCCAGTCCTTGCGGTCCTTCAGCATGATAAAGTTGTCGGCAACCGAAGGCGGCACCGGATCGGTTGCGACATCCGCCGTCCCGATCTTGGCGAATACGCGCTCCACTTCGGGAAACTTGCTGATCTGCCTTTCAAGCACTTCCTGCATCTGAACCGCCTGACCGAGGCTGGTGCCGGGGATGCGTAGTGCGTGCATCGCAATATCGCCTTCATCGAGATTGGGGATGAACTCGGAACCAAGCCGCGTTGCGCCAATGCCGCTGAGCACCACCAGAACAAGCGCTGCCCCGATCAGCAATTTCCCGCGCTTGAACGTGCGGTCCAGAATGCTGGCATACCGCGCCCGCGCCCATGCCATGATCCGGTTATCCTTCTCCTCGACCTTGCCCGTCACGAACATCGCAATCGCGGCCGGGACAAAGGTAAGCGACAGCAGCATCGCTGCGGTCAGAGCGAGTATCACCGTGATCGCCATGGGATGGAAGGTTTTACCCTCGATCCCCGACAAGGCAAAGATCGGCAAATACACAACCGTGATAATGATAACCCCGAAGATCGAGGGGCGAATCACTTCGCTGCTAGCCTTGGCCACCAAGCCAAACCTCTCTTCGCGGTCGAGCAGACGCCCCATACGATGCTGGGCTTCGCCCAGGCGGCGCAAGCAGTTTTCGACGATGATCACCGCACCATCGACGATCAGCCCGAAATCGAGCGCACCAAGGCTCATCAGATTTGCGGAGACCTTACCTGCGGCCATGCCGGTTAATGTCATCAACATCGCCACCGGAATAACCGCCGCAGTGATCAGCGCAGCGCGGACATTGCCCAAAAGCAGGAACAAGATGACGATGACGAGCAGCGCGCCTTCGGCCAGGTTCTCCTCGACGGTGCCGATCGTGCGTTCGACCAGTTCGGTGCGATCATAGAGCGGCAGCGCTACAACACCCGACGGCAGCGATTTATTGACCGCTTCGAGCCGCTCGGCCGCTGCCTGCGCCACGATCCGCGGATTGCTGCCGGTCAGCATGAAGATTGTCCCCAGAACAATCTCCTTGCCGTTTTCAGTCGCGGCGCCTGTTCTCAGCTCAGAGCCGATGACGACCTCGGCGATATCGCCGACACGAATGGGAATACCGCCGCGCTTGGCGACAATGATCTGTGACAGGTCTGCTTCGTTGCCGGCACGACCGGGCAAACGGATCAGCACCTGTTCGCCCGCGCGCTCGACATAGCCAGCGCCTGCATTGGCATTATTGGCTTCGAGCGCATTGACGACATCGGTGAGGGATAGCTTCAACGTCGCCAGTTGCGCCGGATTGGGCGTCACATGATACTGCTTGGTATAGCCGCCAACCGTATTGACCTCGGCAACACCTGGGACATTGCGCATTTGCGGACGAACGACCCAGTCATGGAGTGTACGCAGATCGGTCGGTGTCCACTGGGATCCATCAGGCTTGCTCGCACCGGGTTTGGACGTCACCGAATACATGAATATCTCGCCAAGCCCGGTCGCAGTCGGCCCCATCTGCGGCTCGATCCCGGGCGGCAATTGTGATTTGGCGGCTTGCAGGCGTTCATTGACGAGCTGGCGAGCAAAATAGAGATCGGTGCCATCTTCGAAGACGACGGTAACCTGGCTCAGCCCGTAGCGCGAAACCGAGCGCGTGTAGTTCAGCTTGGGGACCCCCGCGAGCGCCGTCTCGATCGGATAAGTGATCCGCTGTTCGGCTTCGAGCGGTGAAAACCCTTCCGCTTCGGTGTTTATCTGCACCTGAACATTGGTGATGTCAGGAACAGCGTCGATCGGAAGGCGGGTCGCACTCCACACGCCCAGCGCGACAAGAGCCGCGACGATGCCAAGCACCAGCCAACGCTGAAGGATCGAAAATCCAATGATACGGGCGAGCATGGTCCGCTTTCCGATCAATGGTCGTGGCTCGCGCCCGACTTTTCAATGTCGG
>JAYVWX010000010.1:0-10841 GCA_043785715.1 Novosphingobium sp.
CACAGACAGATCGATGCCCGCGCAGAATGCTCGCCCTTCGCCCGAAAGCACGACGCAGCGGACATCGCGCCGCGCTGTCAGTTCCCGCAGAGCCGCGTCGATCGCATGGAACATGGCCATGTCGAGCGCATTCATCTTGTCTGGCCGGTTGAGGCGGACATCGGCGACGCCGGCTTCGACCGATATTGAAATCCTGCTTTCCATCGCTTTCCCCGATCCTCCACCCGCCATATCTCCACCGCGCGAGTGCCCACGTCTGTTGCCCAAAATGCCTCAACCGGGTAAATGGGCCGCCATTACAGGAACTTCCGCCATAGATCGGAGCACATCGTTGAGATGGGTGCAGCCCAGGGTTCCGGGCAATGTCTCCAGAACCGCCTCACGCAGCTGCGCCAACGGGGTGCCCAGCATCCGTTGGGCATGAACCACGGCGCCGGGGCATTCCTGGTACGGCAGGACATGCACATCGACTGACAGATCGCATAGCCTGCCCTCCACGGCACGCGCGGTGACATGGTATTCGTGAATGGCAATACGGTCACCACCGTCAGGCGCGGTGCTGCTGTCCTGGAAGCCGACATCGATCGCCAGCGCGTCGCCATCGCGCCAGACATCGATGCGCCGCGCCCGCCGCATGCCGACACCGGTTTGTATCCCCAACTCATGCCAGCCCAGCGAATCGTCAGCGCGCAGCAAGGGTGGCACCCGCGCGGTGTTCTGGTCTTTCCTCGAGGCCGGCCTGGTTCCATCAAGTGCTGAAGACCCTGGCGAGAAGCCGGTGCACACCCCTTCCATGTTGCCGCGGCGCCCGCCTGTGAGCGGTAATCCCAGCTTCTCCGCCAACGCCTCGGTATCATCCACCCAGCGCGACCAGGCCCAGCCGGCAACCAGACTGGCGCCGGCAAAATCGTCGAGGATCAGATAAAGCGGCGAGCCGCGGTTCCGTTCGTCCGCCATGATCCGGCCGATCGCCCTGCGGCTCTCGCCACCTGCCCTGACGCCGACCAGCTCCTGCGCCAGCGGTCTGTCGGGACTGACCGAAATTGCCAGGATCTCCCGGCCCAGAGACGCGACGATGCTGTAGCGGTCCTCGGCCAGCACCAGCGGAGCGCCGCCGTCTGCCGGGGTCAACAGGTCGCGAGCGTGCCCGTCCATACGCATTGGCGTGCCATACCCATCAGGCCATGCGGTATCGATGGTCGATGTCCGCCGGACCGAACCGGGGCGGCGCTTCGGGGCGGCTCCCACCGGATTGCGGGCAAGGGGGAATTTGGTCGGCGCATTCATGACGATATCTCTCAGTTCGATGTTCGCGCTCAGCGTGAAGCCCCTCTTGTAGCACATCGCGCAGTAAATGACCGCAGGCAGGGCGAGGCCCTCGACTTCGGCACCGGCATAGCTCTGCGACATGCTCCCGGGAGCACGGGTTTCCTACGGATAAGCACCGGCCGCAAAGCTGATGTACTGCGCAGTCAAAGGCATCGCTTTCTGGCTCGCGAGCAGGGCAACAAGCGCCCCGACCTCATCGGGCCTTCCCAGGCGGCGAAGCGGAACTTCGCTGTCGAGCTTGGATTTGAAGTCGGGCATCAGCGCTTCCCAGCCATCGGGAAAGTAGGTCGGGTTCTTCATCCAGCTCGGCCCGATCACATTGACCTGGATGTTGTCCGGCCCAATCGCCTGACCTAACGCGATGGCATATCCGGTCGCGGCGGCGCGCGCCGCACCATAAATCGCGGTCTGCGGCAGAGGGTAGCGGGCGGTGGTGGAGGTTATGAAGATGATGGCGCCCGAGCCGCGCTCCCGCATGTGCGGCAGCACAGCTTGAGAAAGCCTGAAAGGATAGATAACCCCTTGCTCCAGCACCTCGCGGAAATCGGCGGGCGTTGAGCCGTCGATCGGCCTGAAGGGTTCGGGGATGATGTCGTTCGAGACCAGGGCATCGATTCGACCGAACCTGTCCAGCACGGCAGCAATGAGCGACTCAGGGTCGGTTTCGCCGAAGGCGAAAAGACCGCTTCGTCCCTGGATGAAATCGGCCGCGCGATCTTCCGCCGCGAAGGAAGGATCGGCGCAAGCGACCGTCATTTGCTCGGCCAGAAGGCCCATTACCGCACCAGGCCCCGCGTAACCGGTTGCGTTCGTAACCAAAGCCACCTTGTTTTCCATAGTCTGCTCCTGCGCATTCCCTGGCCGGTTTACGCTGCGCTTGGCCAGGTCCGTGTGCCTTCGAATTCGCCAGCCCGACAGCGCCTTTAGATCATGCTACTGGTCCTCGCCAGAAACATTCTGGCCGGGAATGATCGCTAGCCCAGCATCGCCCCCAGCCGGCCCTTCACGACGGCCTCGGCGTCCGCGACGATGCGCGAGATGAGCTCGTCGCAGGTCGGGATGTCGTGGATCAACCCCGGCACCATGCCGGCCCACAACCCGCCCTTGGTCATATCGCCGGTCTGGAGCAGTTCGCGGCCCGCCGTGCCCGCGACCAGCTCCTGTACGTCCTTGAAGGTCGCGCCGGGGAGCGCCAGGCGGCGGACGACTTCTTCCGATACCGCGCTCTTGCCGACCCTCGCGGTATTATGGAAATTGCGGAAGATCAGGAAGCTGCCGCGCTCGTCGTTCTCGATATAGGCCTGTTTAACATTGTCGTGGATCTGCGCTTCTTTGGTGGCGCAAAAGCGCGTGCCCATGTTGATCCCGTCCGCGCCCAATGCCAATGCCGCGACCAGCCCGCGCCCATCCCCGAAACCGCCGCTGGCGAGCAGGGGAATTTTCACCTTGTCGGCTGCTGCGGGGATCAGGATCAGGCCGGGAATATCGTCCTCCCCCGGGTGACCGGCGCATTCGAAGCCATCGATCGAGATGACGTCGACGCCTGCGCGCTCAGCTGACAGGGCGTGGCGGACAGCGGTGCATTTGTGCAGGATGGTGACGCCGTGGGGTTTCAAGCGCGCCCAGATGTCACGGATCGCGGCGGTCCCGGCGGTCTCGACGATCCTGACACCGCTTTCGATGATGGCATCGACATAGGCATTGTAATCGGGCGAATTGATCGTCGGAAATACGGTCATATTGACGCCGATGGGTTTGGACGTCATCGCCTGGGTGCGCTCGATCTCGGCGCGCAGGGCAGCGGGTGACGGCTGGGTCAGCGCGGTCAGGATGCCCAATCCGCCCGCATTCGAGACAGCCGAAGCCAGCTCAGCCGTCCCTACTCCCTGCATTCCGCCTTGCACAATGGGATGCTCGATACCGAGCAATTCGGTGATCCGTGTCTTGAACGCCATATGTTCTTCCTAGTTCAGTCGTGCCAGGCGCGCCCGCCAATCCGGGACGGCCTCCATGCGGACCTTGTTGCCCCCGCGAAATGGGAATCGAGACAAGCGCGGTGCACTGAAGCACCCAGCCTTCACAGCGGGCTAATCCGACGCTATCTCAATGACAATCCAGTCAGCGAACTGCTAACAGCGACTGCCCCCTGCCACGGACAATCCAGCTCGAACATGACGCCGCTTCACATCGCTGTCCGATCACCGCCCTTGAGCGACAGGATGGCGCGCGCCTCGTCAGGGGTGGCGACTGAAAGCCCCATGCTTTCGATGATCTGCCGCGCGCTGGCGACCTGTTCGGCATTGGTTTCGGCGAGCCTTCCCGGGCCGCCCCACAGCGAATCCTCAAGCCCGACACGGACATTTCCGCCCATCGACGCCGCCATGGCGACAACGCGCATCTGCCTGGCGCCGGCGCCCAGCACCGACCATTCATATTGACTGCCGAACAACCGGTCCGCGGTGCGCTTCATATGCATCACGTCGTCGGGATGGCTGCCGATCCCTCCCAGGATACCGAAGCAGGTCTGGATGAACAGCGGGGCGTTGACCAGCCCGCGGTCGACAAAGTGCGCGAGGTTGTAGAGGTGGCTGGTGTCATAGCATTCGAACTCGAACCGCGTGCCCAGCGGCGTCAGCAGGGCGAGCAGTCCTTCGATGTCCTTGTAGGTGTTCTTGAACACCAGATCGCGTGAGGCTTCCAGCGTCGCGGGTTCCCATTCATGCTTCCAGTCCTTGTAGCGGTCCAGCATCGGGAACAGACCGAAGCCCATCGTCCCCATATTGAGGCTCGCGACTTCGGGCTGGAACCGGATTGCCGGGCGCAGCCGCTCTTCCAGCGTCATCGACGGATGCCCGCCGGTGGTTAAATTGACCACCGCGTCGGTGCGCTGCTTGATGAGCTTGAGGAAGGGTTCGAACAAATCCGGGTTCTGGTCAGGCCTGCCGTCCAGCGGATTGCGGGCATGCAGGTGAACGATCGCCGCGCCCGCCTCCGCCGCACCGATCGCGGCTTCGGCGATCTCTGCCGCCGTGATGGGCAGATACGGCGACATGGTCGGCGTATGGATCGCCCCCGTCACCGCGCAACTGATGATTACCTTGCCCTTGGCCACGGCGCCTTCCCTATCTGAATTCGCGTTACCTGACTCGGATCGCAGAGCCGGAACGGTCTGCCGCCCTATCGTCAGGCGGGAACAAACACCAGCCGGCGCTGGGTAAATTCCCCGAACTACATTGCGAGCGTCCGGACCGGCGACTGCCAGTCCCTGTTGGCATTACGACGACGATGCTTTCGGCATCCCGCTCGAAGGTCTAGCGGCTTTGGCCGTCACCAATCGACCATATCGAAGTCCCGCTTTTCCGACCCGCATTCGGGACATATCCATTCCTCCGGGACATCGGCCCACAGGGTTCCGGGCGCGATGCCTTCATCAGGCCAGCCCTCCGCTTCACTGTAGATGTAGCCGCAGTTGAGGCATTTGAAGCGGCGAAAGGTTTCAACCATCGCTGCGTCCCGCATCACCCCTGTCCATGGTTACCATCAGCCGCTGGAAACCATTGGTGAAGCACGACGGGTGCCGCTCAAAGTCGCCGGTCATGGTCACTTTCATGTCACGCTTGGCCATCTCTTCGATCAGGGTCCTGAGTTGAAGTTCCGCCAGCCGCGCGCCAAGGCAGCGGTGGACGCCATAACCAAACGAAAGGTGTCGGCGCGAATTTTCGCGCGCCGGATCCCAGCGGTCGCCATCGGGAAACACGGCCTCGTCGCGATTGCCCGAATTGTACCAGAGCACGACCTTGTCACCTTTGTGGATGGTCTTGCCGCCGAACTCGATATCGCGGGTAGCGGTACGGCGCATATGGGCAATCGGGGTTTGCAAACGGATCGTCTCGGTCGCCGCCCCGGTAGCAAGTTCGCCCGGGTTCTGCGTCACTTTTGCCCAGGCATCGGGGAACTGGTTGATCCGCTCGATCAGGCCTGACATCGAATTGCGTGTGGTATCGTTTCCGCCGACTAGCAGCAGCACGATGGCGCCGAGGAAGCGCTGTTCGTCCATGTCCCCGAAGCTTGCGGAGTGCGCCATCATCGAAAGCAGATCGCCTCTCGGCGGCGCGGCGCGGCGCTCGTCGTACAATTCCTTGAAGCGCGCCGCCATCTCGAACAAATGTTTTTCACGCTCGGCGTTGAGCACCGGGTCGGGGCCGATATCGATCTTGGCCGCCCAGTCCGACCATTCGGGCAGCTTGCCGCGTTCTTCCCAGGGGAAGTCGAACAGGGTGGCGATCATTGCGGTCGTAAGCGGCATTGAAACGCAGCCGACCCAGTCGAACGCCTCACCCACGGGCAATGCATCGAGCACGTCCGCCGTTCGCTGGCGAAGCGGATCGGTGAGCTTGGCGATTTCCGAGGGGGTGACGGCCGGGGCCACCGCCTTGCGCTTTTCGGCATGTTCAGGATCGTCCATCGCGATGAACATGCGCAGCTGGACACCGGTATCCTGCATATCGAAAATGACGATGCCGCCATGTTCCCACGAGGATGAGAACGCCACGGGATCAGCTTCAACCGCGACGATGTCGTCATAACGGGTGATTGACCAGTAAGGACCGAAGAAGCTTTCCGGGCAGTAGCTGACCGGGTCTTGCGCACGCAACCGGTCGAACTGCGGACGCCAGGCATCCGCTGCCCACAGATCGGCGCGGGACACATCAAGTTGATCGATCTCTGCGGCGCTCAGTGGGGCTAGTGTGGCCATGACATCCTCCAATTCCAGTTCGCCGAAGGCTAACAGGCATTTGCGTAAAGTCCATACGTAAAATGTTGCACGAATGTTTAGACCCTGCCATAGGCTGGCTTGTACTGGAATTTTTGGGGGCGAGGCATGCTCGAACGCGACGGCAGCAGTTTGTTCGGCGAGGACCACCGCGCGTTTCGCGACACAGTGCGCCGCTTCATCGACCGCGAATTCAGTCCGCGCCTCGAAGCCTTCGAAGAAGCGGGAATCGTCGCCCGCGACTTCTGGACGAAGGCGGGGGAAGCCGGACTGCTGTGTCCCACCCTGCCCGAAGCCTATGGCGGGCCCGCACTTGATTTCACCTTCAACACGATCCTCAACGAGGAATTCACCTACGCGATGATGTCGGACAGCGTGACGCTGCAGAGCGACATCACCATGCCCTACATCCTGCACTATGCCTCCGAGGAGCTAAAGCAGCGCTGGCTTCCGCCAATGATCACCGGCGATGTCATCGCCGCCATCGCGATGACCGAACCTGGCGCTGGATCGGATTTGCAAGGTGTGCGCACCAGCGCGCGGCGTGACGGTGACGACTTCATCATCAACGGTTCCAAAACCTATATCACCAACGGCCAGAATGCCGATATTATCCTGACCGTCTGCAAGACAGATCCCGAACTAGGGGCCAAGGGCACCTCGCTGATCCTGGTCGAGGCAGACCGGCCGGGTTTTGCGCGCGGCCGCAACCTCGACAAGGTCGGGCAGTGGTCGGCTGATACCTCCGAACTGTTCTTCAACGATGTCCGGGTGCCGGCGAGCAATGTCATTGGCGATGTCAATCGCGGCTTCGTCTATCTGGTCAGCGATCTGCCGCAGGAACGCCTGTCGATCTCGATTACCGCGCAGGCCGCGGCCCAGCGCGCGTTCGACGAGGCCGTGGCCTTCACCCGCGACCGATCAGCCTTTGGCAAGAAGATCATCGAATTCCAGAACACCCGCTTCACGCTGGCGGACATAAAGGCCAAACTGCAAGTGGGTTGGGCGCACCTCGATTGGGCGATCGCCCGCCATGTGAAGCGCGAGCTGACGACCGACGAGGCCGCTGCGTCCAAATACTGGCACACCGAAATGCAGTGGCTGGCCTGCGACGCCGCGCTGCAACTCCATGGCGGAGCCGGGTACATGAACGAATATCCGATCGCCCGTATCTGGCGCGATGCGAGGGTGCGGCGGATCTATGGCGGCACCAGCGAGATCATGCGCGAGGTGATAGGGCGGAGTATTTAGCGAGGTTATCCTGCGGCTGTGCCGAATTCAATCCCGGGTCAGCCAGTCCCACATGCGTTCGGCGACATTCCCGCTCCAAACTTGCCTGTCGGCGGTTTCCGATGAGTCCAGCAAGCCGCTTTCGGGCGCGAAGCCCATGGCACGGACATCGCGCTCTACCCGGGCGCAGTCTTCGAGGAACCACGCCAATGTCGCTGCTTGCGCCATTGTCGGCGCTACGACGACCGCACCGTTGCCGCGCATGACAATCGCCGGAGCATCGCCGAGCATGACAGCCAGCGCCCTGGCCGCTGCATCGTCGCGCAGGAGACGCGGATCTGGCCAGAGCGGCAGATTGCCGAAATAGGCGCCGATGCCGTGCCGCGGGCGCGGGACGATCCCCTGCGTCGAAAGCGCCATCAGCGCCGGCGGCATGATCCGGCATATCGCGCCGACATCGGCTCTGCGGGCGTAGACCTGCTGGTGAATACGCACCTCACCCAGAACGCCCTCGGGCAGCTTTCCCGCAATGGGGCAGGTCGTCCCTGGCGCGGCTCCGACAAGCTCGAGCGGGCGCGGCGCGCAGACGAGAAAATGCGCTTCGTCGAGGCGAATGCTGCAATGGCCGAAGGCGTGGACCAGCCCCGCCCGCCCCAAAGCTCGTGCGGCTGTCTGGACCAGTCGCTGGTGTTCGGGCGTGGGCTGCATCATGCCTTGCCCGCCGCGCCAAAATCAAGCGAGGCGGGCCTGGCCATGACGCTCAAGTCTTCGCAAAACTGAAACTGGCCTCACCCAAGCCGCCGACCCTGGCGCGGACATGATCGCCGGGGTTCAAGGCAACCATCGGACCAAGCGCGCCGGTCAGCAAAATGTCGCCCGCCTTGAGCGGCTCGCCCCGCCTCGCCAGCGTCTGCGCCAGCCAGGCCGCCGCGTTGAGGGGATGGCCGAGCGCCGCCGCGCCGGCGCCAAGCGAAACAATCGCGCCGTTGATTTCCAGGACCATGCCGCAGGTGAACAAGTCGAGACCGGCGAGCGGCCTTCCCGTTTCAGCCAGCACGAAAAAAGCCGAGGAGCCGTTGTCCGCCACGGTATCGGCGAAGGTGATCTTCCAGTCGGCAATGCGGCTATCGACGATTTCGATCGCGGCATGAACCGTGGCGACGGCCGCCGCGACCATTTCCGGCGTGGTATCTGGGCTCGGCAGATCCGCCCCAAGGACGAAGGCGATCTCGGCTTCAGCTTTAGCCTGGATCGCCCGTGCAGGATCGAGAAAACCGCCGTCGGCAATCGCCATGTCATCGAACAGCACGCCAAAATCGGGCCGATCGACACCCAGTTGGGTTTGCACCGCCTTCGCCGTCAGCCCGGCCTTGCGCCCGACAATTCGCCGGCCCTGCGCTTCCCAGAAACGCGTGTTGATCTCCTGAACGGCATAGGCGCCGTCGGCATCGACAGGGCCGAGATGCGCACGCAGCGGCGGGACTGTGCCGCGGGAATAAGCATCCCGCAGCAGCTTCGCGGCTTGTTCAAAATTCCCCGACAATCTATCCTCCCAAATGCGCTATTCTGCCAGACCCTTGCAGCCAGCTCTAGCAGGTAATTGACAAGGCCTCGAACTGCAACTTACGAAGCGTTTGCACGGTTTGTTGTAAAGCGACCGGGCGTAGCAGAGGATGCGATTGTGGAAATGCCGCGGATCGTCGACGATACGGGGGCGGGCCGCTTCCTCGTGCCGCGTGCGGCCTTCACCAGCCGCGATGTGTTCGAGCGCGAATATGCGGCGATCTTCGGGCGCTGCTGGCTCTACCTGGGCCATGCCTCGGAGCTGCCCGGACCGGGCAATTTTCTGACCCGCACCGTCGCGCGGCGGCCGATCCTGTTTACCCGTGACAAGGAGGGCAAGTTCAGCGCCCTGCTCAACAGTTGTCCCCATCGCGGCACCCTGGTCTGCCGCGAGCGCAAGGGCAAGTCTCCCGCCTTCATGTGCATGTATCATGGCTGGACCTTCGGCTCCGATGGTCATTTGATGAGCCTGCCAGGCAGCTCGGGCTACCCCGAGGACTTCAAGACCGATCCGCAAAAGCAGATGGTCCATGTCCCGCGGCTGGCACGCTTCGGCGACTTCTTCTTCATCAGCTTTTCCCGCGAGGGCGAAGACCTTGCAACCTATCTTGGCGAGGCGGGGGATTACCTCAATCTGGTCGCCGAGCATTCGTCGAGCGGCATGCAGATCGTTGGCGGAACGCAGGAATACAGCATTCGCGGCAACTGGAAGCTGCTGGCTGAAAACAGTTTTGATGGCTACCACGCCGCCTGCACCCATTCGACCTATCTCGAATACCTCAGGAACGCCAACGGCGCGCTGGGAGCAACGCCGTTGGCGGGCATCGGCATCGATCTTGGCAAGGGCCATGCGCTGGTTGAATATACCGCGCCCTGGGGCCGCCCGATTGCCAGCTGGGTGCCGCTGTGGGGTGACGAGGGCAAGGCTGAAATCGCCGCAATCCAGTCCGCGCTCGAAGCCCGCGTCGGCCCCGCGCGCGCTGACCGCATAGCCCACAAGAACCGCAACATGGTGATATTCCCCAACCTTGTGGTCAACGACATCATGGCGGTGACGATCCGCACCTTTTTCCCGACAGCGCCCGATTCGGTGGAAATCAACGCCTGGGCCCTGGCGCCTCGTGAAGAAAGCGAGTGGCTGCGCAAATATCGGCTTTACAACTTCACCGAATTCCTTGGCCCCGGCGGCTTCGCGACACCCGACGATGTCGAGGCGATCGAGAAGTGCCAGCAAGGCTATGCGGCCAGCGGCGAAGCGCTTTACAATGACATTTCCAAAGGCATGCAGCGCGCGGATGGCCCTTCGTTCGACGACGAGGAGCAGATGCGCGCCTTCTGGCGTGAGTGGAACCGCCGGCTCGCGAAAGCAGACGCATGAGCATGGACGAAATGCTGTTGCTGCGGCTTCGCGTCGAAGAGTTGCTGTTCCTCGAGGCCGACTTGCTCGATCGTTGGCGGCTGGACGATTGGCTCGCGCTTTATACCGGAGACGCGCATTATTATGTCCCGCCCAGTGACGTCGACGGCGACACCGCCGATCCCGACACTTCGCTTTTTTATGTCATGGATGACCGAATCCGCATGGAACAGCGCGTGATCCGCCTGTCCAAGGTTGGCGCACATAGCGAACACCCGCGGTCCAAGGTGCGCCATCTGGTATCCAACACGCGGGTGGAACGGCATGGCGACCTGATCCGCGCGCGCTCGTCGTTCGCCGTCTGGCGCAGCAAGGACATCACCAGCGACGTCTTCGTCGGCCATTACCTGCACGAGATTATCGAGCGGAACGGCAGCCTGATGATCGCAAAAAAAACCTGCGTGCTCGACATGGAAGCCCTGCGCCCCCACGCCCGCATCAGCATCATTCTATGATTGTGAGTGAAACTATGGACCATCCCCTGCGCTTTGCCCGGCTTGGCTATTGCCGCCTGCGCTGCCCGGATCT
>JAYVWX010000011.1:0-5339 GCA_043785715.1 Novosphingobium sp.
AACTTTGTCAGAGAGTTGCTGGACTGAAAAGGGTTTCGGCAAAAACTGCACCTGGTCGATGTCGATTTCCTTGCGCAGCTGTTCCTCGGCATAGCCCGACATGAACAGCACTGGCATCGCGGGAGCGGCCTTGCGGATTTCGCGCACCATCGCCGGGCCGTCCATGGTCGGCATGACAACGTCGGACACCACCATATCGAACCCGCCCGCCCCGCTCGGGGCCTCTGCGACCTTCTCCAGCCCCTCCTCGCCATCGCGCGCGGTGATGACGGTATAGCCGGCCCGGGTCAGCGCCCGCTCGGCGACCATGCGCACCGAATCCTCGTCCTCGACCAGCAGAATGCGGCCGCCGCCGGCCCAGCGCCTCGCTTCCTCGCGCTGCGGCGCCGGGGGCGCGGCGTCGGCGGCGCTGGCGTGGTGCACCGGCAGGTAGACCGACACCCGCGTGCCTTTCCCTGGCTCGCTGTCGGCAAAAATGAAGCCGCCCGATTGCTTGACGATGCCATAGACCGTGGAGAGCCCCAGGCCGGTGCCCTTGCCTTGGTCCTTGGTGGTGAAGAACGGCTCGAAAATCTTGCCGACGTGCTCGGGCGCGATGCCGCCGCCGGTGTCCTCGACCACCAGCGCGGTATAGTCGGCCTGCGGCATGACTTCGTTGCGCATCGAGCGGACATCGGCCGGCGTCAC
The DNA here is from genome assembly GCA_043785715.1 of Novosphingobium sp. Classification (GTDB taxonomy): domain Bacteria; phylum Pseudomonadota; class Alphaproteobacteria; order Sphingomonadales; family Sphingomonadaceae; genus Novosphingobium. The sequence continues at coordinate 688 of JAYVWX010000011.1, forward strand.
CCGCCGGGTGAGGATCGTCAGACGCCCGCTGCCGTCGCCAGCTTTCCCGCCTTTGGCCTGGATTGCATCGCGCGCATTGACCGCGAGGTTGACGATCACCTGTTCGAGCTGGGTCGGATCGGCGCGTACCGGGCCAAGATCGCGGTCGTGCCGCACCGACAGCTGAATCTTCTCGCCGAGCAGCCGCTTCAGCATCTGCGATATCTCGCTGACGATGTCGGGCAATTGCAACACCACCGGTCGCAGTGTCTGCTGGCGCGAGAAGGCGAGCAACTGCCGGGTCAGCGAGGCGGCGCGGTTGGAATTGACGCGGATTTGCTGAATGTCGTCATAGTCCGAATCGCCCGGCATATGGCGCATCAGCATCAGGTCGCAGGTGCCGAGAATCGCGGTCAGCACATTGTTGAAATCATGCGCCACCCCGCCCGCCAGCTGGCCGACCGCCTGCATCTTGGTGGCCTGGGCGATCTGGCGCTTAAGCCTGGTCTCCTCGGAGTTGTCGGTCAGCCCCAACAGCACCGCCGCCTCCCCTAGCCCCCGCACCCCGGCAAGACTGAGCGAGACCGGCTCATCCGGCTGGTTCTTGATGCGAACGGCGATGTCGCCAGAGGCAACCGGCCCCTGGGCGTAGCGCCGGATGGTGTCGGCCAGCGGCCCCTTGTCTTCCTGCATGACCAGGTCGGTCGGAAACACCGGCGGCGTCTCGCCCTCTCGCAGCGCCGCGCGCATGAAGGCGGCGTTGGCGAACAGCAGCCGCCCGTCGCGGTCGGCCATGGCCAGGCCGAGCGGCAGCTGGCTGAGCAGCGCTTCGAGATGCGGCACCGCGGCGCTGGATTGCTCGGAGGCCTGTCCCAGTCCCGCCCCCGCGTCGGTCACCAGCATCAGCGACGGGGTGGCGCCGGGATCGGGCTCACCGGCGGCGTCGGGGTCGGCGACCGGCAGATAGTAGAGCATCACCGGCGCACCCTGCCCGCCCTCACGGGCCCAGCTGATGCGGTCGCCGTCTTCCTGCCGGAGAAACGAGACGAATTCGCGGCCGGCGATGTTCGCCTGGACATCGCCGGTGGCGCGCTCGGCGAAGCCGGCGCTGGCGGCGCGGATCATGCCGTCGGGCGCGACAATCGCCGCCGCGAATCCGCCCTGCGCCAGCGCGCGGCCAAGCTTGCCGTCAAGCTGTGCGGCGAGATCGGCGACAAGATCGGCGGCCTCGAGCCGGGTGAACCGCCAGACCAGGAAGTCCTCGCCCCTGCCGCTGCGCGCCGCCTCCGCGCACCAGCGGCCCACCGGGCTTTCGAGCGGTTCCGCCGAGCCGCGCCCATCGCGCCAGGCGCTCCGCGCGGCGCTTGCCAGCCGCTCGAGCGAAGCCTCGTCCACCGGCAGGCGCGGCGGGGCATAGGCTGCGCCGAACCAGGCTTCATAGCTGGCGTTGGCGCAGACCAGCCTTCCGGCCCGATCGATAATGGCGATGGCGGTGCCGGGCTGGTCGATCGCCGCGACTGTCACCGACCAGTCGGGCAGCGCGGCGGCTGCATCTTGCTGGGGGGCGCGGCGCAGGGCGATCGTGCGAGCCAGCGCACCGAGCGCGACGAGGCCGCCGCCAAAGCCGGCAACGACCAGCGGTTCGTGGGTGACGAACCAGATCAGGACCAGGCTGGCGACCAGCGCGCCGCCGATAAGCAGCCAGTCCGCGCCGGACGTGCGGCTGTCCTCCAGTCCCGCAGCCGCGCTGGTCATACCGGACCCAGCCTGCCCCGCTGCGGCCGCGCCTTGTGCTTGCGCATGATCCAGACCCGCCAGCCAAAGCTGGTCACCAGATAACTCACCGCCGCACTGGCCACCGCCGTGACCAGCAGCCCCAGCGCCAGGATCTCGCCCTCGGCGGTGAGCCATTGCAGGAACGACCAGAAATCGGTGACCCGGAACAGGCTGTCGATCGGACCGGCCAGGATCATCGAATCGGCGCGCATCAACGCCGCGCCCACCTTGTAGGAAAACGCCCAGATGAACGGCGTGGTGAAGGGATTGGTGACGAAGGTGACCGCCGCCGCCAGCGGCACATTCGCCCGCGCGGGGATGCTGAACAGCGCGGCGAAAAAGATCTGCGCGAACGGCAGGAGAATGCCGACCAGCATCCCCAGCGCCACCCCGCGCGGCACCGAACGGCGGGTAAAGCGCCACAGTTCGGAGCGCAGCACATTGTTGGGGATGAAGCGGTTCTGCTCCATCTGATCGCGCGTCGGCATCTGGCGCCGGGCCCATTCCGCCACGCGGGGCAGCTTTCTCGTCATGTCGGCCTGGTCACTGGTGATCCCGCATAATCCGGCTTTGCTCGCGCTTCCAGTCGCGGTCCTTGATCGTCTGGCGCTTGTCTGCTGTATTCTTGCCCTTGGCCAGCGCGAGCTCCACCTTCGCGCGGCCGCGGCTGTTGAAATAGATCGACAGCGGCACCACCGTCATCCCCTTGCGCTCGACCGCGCCTTGCAGCTTGTCGATCTCTCGCTCGTGCAGCAGCAGCTTGCGCGGCCGCTTGGGCTCATGGTTGAACCGGTTGCCGTGGCTGAATTCGGGGACGTTGGCGTTGATCAGCCAGGCCTCGCCGGCGCGAACCTCGGCGTAGCTCTCGACAATCGAACCCTGACCGAAGCGCAGCGACTTCACTTCGGTGCCGGTCAGCGCGATGCCGGCCTCGAAAATATCCTCGATGAAATAATCGTACCGCGCCCGCCGGTTCTCGGCGACGGTCTTGGCCTTGTCGAAGGTGGCGGGAGTCGGGCGGGCCATGCGGTGAGCCTGTAAAGAACGCAGGGCACAAGGGAAAGGCCGGATAAGACAGTGCGAGCGATCAGGCCGCTCAGGGCGAAACAGGTTTGGCCTCAGTCCAAACGTAAGGTCAATCGCCGAGCTTCCAATCCCAGCCGAGCGGGTCGCCGTCCATGACTTCGACACCCTTGGCGGCCAGGTCGTCGCGGAGGGCATCGGATGTGGCGAAGTCCCTGGCGGCGCGGGCTTCCTTGCGGGCGGCGAGGGTGGTTTCGATGTCGGCTTCGGTGATGGTGGCGGACTTGGGGCGAATGCGGAGGTCGGTGCGGGTGAGGGTGAGGAGGTTTAGGCCCAACAGTTCGTCGATTTTTGACACGGTAGCGAGTTTCAACGTCGGCCGTACCGATTTCATGTACAAAAACGTATCAAGAATAGAGACACAGACGGGCGTCTTGAGATCATTGGATATCTGATCATCGATCGTTCCAATTATTTTCTCGACGGTCGCTTCGGGTATCCCAGTATCGAGGAGATTTGAATACTGATCGTCTTTGTCGACCTCATTCTTGAGGCTTTCCACCCCCATCACCATCCGCTTCAACCGCGTCAGCGCCGCCCCCAGCCCTTCCCAGCTAAACTCCAGCTCGCTTCGGTAATGCGCCTGCAAGCACATTAGCCGGTAGGCCAGCGGGTGGTAGCCCTTGTCGATCAGCAGTTGCAGCCGCAGGAACTCGCCCGACGATTTGCTCATCTTGCCAGAGCGTTCGACCAGGAAGTTGTTGTGCATCCAGATGGTCGCGCCGCTCGCGTCTGAGTGGCAGAACGCCTGGTTTTGGGCGATCTCGTTGGGGTGGTGAATCTCGCGGTGGTCGATGCCGCCGGTGTGGATGTCGAAGGGAAAACCAAGCAGCTTGCCGCTCATCACCGAGCATTCAAGATGCCAGCCCGGCGCGCCCCTGCCCCAGGGCGAGTCCCATTCCATCTGGCGCGTTTCACCCGGCGGGGTCTTGCGCCAGATGGCGAAGTCGGCGGCGTGGCGCTTGCCTTCGACCGCCTCGATCCGGCCCCCAAGCTCATTGGCGCCCCCGTCGGTTGCGGCGCGGGCGAGGCGGCCATAATCGGCCACTGTCGCAACATCGAAATACAGCCCGCCCGGCAGTTCGTAGCAGTGCTTGTCAGCGATGCTCTTCGCAAACTCGATCATCTGCGGCACATAGTCGGTGGCGATCGACCATTCCGCGGGCTGGCGGATGTTGAGCGCCTTGACGTCCGCCCAAAAGGCCTCGGTATAGTGCCGGGCGATGTCCCAGATCGATTGGGCGCTGGCCTTTGCCGCCTGCTCCAGCTTGTCCTCGCCGGCATCGGCATCGTCGGTCAGATGGCCGACATCGGTGATGTTGATCACATGCGTGAGCTTGTAGCCCTTGAAGCTGAGCGTGCGGCCCAGCACATCGGCGAACACATAGGCGCGCATGTTGCCGATATGGGGGTAGTTGTAGACGGTAGGCCCGCAAGTGTAGACGCGCGCCTCGCCTGCATGGACGGGCTGGAAGGTCTCCAGCTGGCGGGTCAGGCTGTTGAACAGCTTGAGCGGGGTGGGGTCGGTCATGCAGCGCGGATTACGCGGCGGGTATCAAAGGTCAAGCCGCATGGCCCGCCAGCAGCAGCGCCACGCCCGCCATGACAACGCCCAGCCCCACAAGCTCATGCCGCGCCATCGCCTTGCCCGTCAGCCGTCCCGAGGCCAGCGCCACCATCGGCAGTTCGATCAGCCCTAAAGTCCGCACATTCGCCGCCGCCGTCAGCGCAAAGGCGGCAAACCAGAAGGCCGAGGATACCGCACCGGCAAAGCCCGCGCCCAGGCTGCCGCGCCATTCGCGCAGCGATCCGGT
>JAYVWX010000012.1:0-6911 GCA_043785715.1 Novosphingobium sp.
AGTAATTACCCACCCCCTGTCGCGGGCGATCAGGCGGTGACGGCCTCGAGGATGGTGTGGAAGGGCTTGCTTCCCGAGAGGCGCGCGGTGTCGACGGTAGTGCGCAGGTCCGCTTCGGCATCGGCGGCCCATTTGGCGCGGTAGCCGTTGGTGACTTTTCGCTGGATGACGCTGGGCCGCAGGGCCCGCTCACTGACGTTGTTGGTGGCATCGACCTTGCCGGCAAAATCGCAGAAGGTGAGGATCTGGTCGCGCGCGCGGCGGATCTGTCCGAGCAATTCGCGCGCCAGCGGACAATCGGTGACGCTGGCGAGGATGGCATCGAGATCGCGCGTCAGCGTGCGTTTTCGTTGTTTCACCGTGGAGATGGCAAGGTCGGCAATGTCGCGAGCGAGCCCAAAGGCCCGGTCGAACCAGAACTGGAACCGCATGCCGATCAGATCGCTGCCATGCTCGGCGACGAAGCGTGCCTTTCGATCGAGATGGGCAAGACAAGTCTGGTGACGCTGGCCATGCCCTTGCTGGGCGGTATAGCGATCCGATATCCACACTTCGGGCCGGTGCCCGGCCATTGTGTCGTGCACAACCTGGGCTGCGCGGCTGAAGTCCGCAGTATGGACCACGGCGTCCGGCGAGCAGAACACCCATTGATAGGCATTACAGCCTTCGATCCGCGCGCCCGTCTCATCGCAGGCCACAACCTCAGCGCGGCGTAAAATCCCGAGCGCATCGGCGCGCTTGGCGGCAAAGATCGGTGCGGTGCGCTTGAACATGTTCATCAGCGCGCCCTGGCTGAGATGAAGCCCAAACAGATTGCCGAATGCACCTTGCAGCCGTTCATAGGAAAAGAGCTGGTTCGTCTTGAGATAGAGCGCCAGGGCATGAATGCGCGCGCCAAACGGCGTGCCCTGTGCCGCTGCTGGTGCGGGCGCGCGGGTCGTTTTGCCGCACCGCGCGCAGCGGCAGGCCAGCCTGCGGTGCCGCCGGACAATCGGCTTGACCTCGGGCAGGTCAATCTCGTCATATTCCCCGATCAATGTACCGGCCGCATCTTGCGCAAATGGCAGGCCGCAATGGCGACAGTGCTCTGGACGATGGTTCTCGTGAGCATCGGGCGCGGCGGCCAGAACGCGGGCGTGTCCCTTATGGCCGGGCTTAGCACCGCCAGGTCGCGAACCCTCACGCTGCGCCTTCCTGTCCGTCGATGGCGGCTTCGACGATGTACGCGATGTCTTGTCAGGGCGCTGCAACCCCAGCAGCAGATCGATCAACTCAGGCTTCGTAAGCCGTTCGAGTTCCTCGCGATTCATGAACAGGATGAATCACACCGGGCTGGCCTTGGCAAGGGGGTGGGTAATTACTCGAATTGAACGGCGGATCGAGGTAGATCAGGTCGATGCTGTCATCGGCGATGTGTTCCCGCAACACGATGAGATTATCGCCGTAGTAGAGCCGGTTGGTCATCCGCGCTGTGTGGCACGGCAGGCGGGATTGCCGCAAGCGCAGGGCGCCGCTGTCCCCCGCTCAGCGCGCCCTCCCCTCACCCCGCCTTACCGCCAAGCCATCGCCACCAAGCTTTCCCCTTGCCCTTCCGCCACAAATCCCCAAGCTAGGCGCGATGCTCCGCCAATACGAACTCGTCGAACGCGTCAAAGCCTATGACCCCGATGCCGATGAGGCGTTGCTCAACCGGGCCTATGTCTATTCGGTGGTCAAGCACGGCACCCAGAAGCGCGCCTCGGGCGATCCCTATTTCAGCCATCCGCTGGAAGTTGCCGGGCTGATGTGCGACCTCAAGCTCGATGTCGAGACCGTGATTACAGCCCTGCTGCACGATACAATCGAGGACACGCTCGCCACCATCGAGGAGGTAGAGGCCAATTTCGGCCCCGAGATCGCCCGGCTGGTCGACGGCGTCACCAAGCTCTCCAAAATCGAAACGCTGAGCGAAGACGAGCGCGCGGCCGAGAACCTGCGCAAGTTCTTCCTCGCCATGAGCGAGGACCTGCGGGTGCTGCTGGTCAAGCTGGCAGACCGGCTGCACAACATGCGCACCTTGCATTTCATCAAAAGCGCCGACAAGCGCCGCCGCATCGCCCGCGAGACGATGGATATCTACGCGCCGCTGGCGGAACGCGTCGGCATGTATGAATATATGCGCGAGATGCAGCAGCTCGCCTTCGAACAGCTGGAGCCCGAGGCCTATGCCACCATCACCGGCCGGCTGACACACATCCACAGCCAGGAAGGCGGCCAGGTTGGCGCCATCGCACTGGCGATCAAGCAGGCGCTGGCCGAGGCGGGGCTGAAGGTCGAGGTATCCGGCCGGGAAAAGCACCCGTTTTCGATCTGGAAGAAAATGGCCGAGCGCCATGTCAGCTTTGAGCAGATCACCGATATCATGGCCTTCCGCGTGCTGACCGACAGCGTCGAGGACAGCTACCGGGCGCTCGGCATCCTCCATACCACCTGGCAGATGATCCCGGGCCGCTTCAAGGATTACGTCTCGACGCCCAAGTCCAACGGCTACCGCTCGCTGCACACCGCGCTGATTTATGAGAATTCGATGCGGGTCGAAGTGCAGATCCGCACCCGCGAGATGCACCGCACCAATGAATTCGGCCTCGCCGCGCACTGGGCCTACAAGCAGGGCGACCGGCCGGACGGGCAGGTCGGCTGGCTGCGCGACCTGATCGAGATTGTCGATGCCAGCCACGATGCCGAGGAACTGCTCGAGCACACCCGCCTCGCTATTTACCAGGACCGGATCTTCGCCTTCACCCCCAAAGGCTCGCTGCACCAGCTGCCCAAGGGCGCGACCCCGGTGGATTTCGCCTATGCGGTGCATACCGATCTCGGCAATGCCGCGGTCGGCGCCAAGATCAACGGCCGGCACATGCCGCTGCGCACGGCGCTGGGCAACGGCGATGTCGTCGAGATCATCCGCAGCCGCAATTCGACGCCGCAGCTGTCCTGGCTGGGTTTCGTCGTCAGCGGCAAGGCGCGCGCTGCTATCCGGCGGGCGGTGCGGGCGAAGGAGCGCCAGGAGGTGGCCGCAATCGGCCGCAAGCTGTTCGACGAGATCGCCGGCCGCCTGCCGGCCAAAATCGGCCGGAAGGCGATCGCCGCTGCCACCAAACGGCTCGGATTGGCGGGCGAGGAAGAACTGATGGTGGCAATCGGCACGGCCAAGCTGTCTGACCGCGCGGTCATGGAAGCGCTGGTGCCGGGCAGCGCCAACGACCTGGCCGATCCCGAGGACTGGCCTAAGCAGGAACGGGCCATCTCGATCCGCGGCCTAACCTCCGGCATGGCCTTTCACCTTGCCAAATGCTGCCATCCGGTGCCCGGCGACCGCATCGTCGGCCTCAAGCAGCCCGGGCTTGGCGTCGAGGTTCATGCGATCGACTGCTTGGCGCTGGCGGATGGGATCGATGCCGACTGGATCGATCTCTCATGGGGCGAACGCTCGACCGGGGCGGTGGGGCGTCTGCGCGCGTTGCTCTACAACCGGCCGGGCACGCTCGCCGAGGTCACCGGCATTTTCGCCGGCAACCGGGCGAACATCATCCAGCTGGAAATGGTCAACCGCGACAGCTTGTTCGGAACCTACGAAGTCGATCTGGAAGTGACCGATCTGGCGCATCTCACCCGAATCATCAGTTCGCTCAGGGCGAGCGAATCGGTGGCTGAGGCGGAGCGGATTTGAACCACCCCGGCGCGCTCGTCCGATCCGGCCGGCGGGCGGCGGGCGCGCGCCTTGCGGAACCGGGATTGTCCCGCTAGGGCGCAGCCTTCCAAGCATGCGGAGCGGTGGCCGAGTGGTCGAAGGCGCTCGCCTGGAAAGTGAGTATGGGCCAAAAGCTCATCGAGGGTTCGAATCCCTCCCGCTCCGCCAGTTCGGAACAAAGCTGGGCACTGCCCCAGACACTGTTCCGGAAGCCCCTGCGGCGAGTGTCCGCAACAGGGTGCTTTTCGATCCCATGATCCGAACTTCGCCAGTATCGACCTCGACCCGCTGCGCGAGCGCGCGGAGATGGTCGCGGCGGTATCCGCCGCCTTCTATCCTAATCCGGTCGCGGGCGGTGCTGGCAAACTTGCGCAGCATTCGCGGTGTGATTGATTTCTGGCTGACGGTTTCGAGCAAGGCCACTGCCCGGTCAGCATCGACGCGGGCCTGATCGCGGGTCGCTTTGAGTGCTGCGATGCGGTCTTTCAGTTCGGGGTCATCAAGATCGGCAACGCCGCTTTCAATCGCGTCATAGAGGCGTTTGAGGCGTAAATCGGTTTCAGTGGCGCGCTTGTTCAATTCCGCGATATGCTGCTGCTTTCGCTCGGAACGCTCCTGCCTGCGGTCAAGGACAGTGGAAAGCACTTCTTCGAGCCTTGCCGGATTGAGCAATCGCTTTTCCAAATGATTAGCGACAAGATCGTCCAGCTTCTCCATCGGCACGGTCATTCCTTCACAAGCCGTTGGCCCCTGCCGTGCCTTGGTCGAGCAGGTGTAATAGCGATAGCGTCCACCTTTGCCGGTGCGGATGGTCATGGCCCCGCCGCATTTGGCGCAGTGAATAAGGCCGGTCAGCATCGTCGGGCCACCAACCACCTGCGGCGGCGTCACCTTGGGGTTACGGGCCTCCATCTGGGCTTGAACTGCATCGAACGTCTGCTGGTCGATGATAGGCGGCACGGGCACCGCGATCACCTCATCGGGAGGATTCAACTCCTTGGTCTTGCGCCGCTTGTTGAACTCGTGACGACCGATATAGGTGGCACGGGTTAGCATCCGGTGGACGGTGCCAATACCCCAGCGCCCGCCGTCACGGGTAAATATGCGCTCCCTGTTCAGGTGCGTGGCAATGGCTTTGACGCCCATTGAACCGGACGTGCCATCGCCTTGCAGAGCGAGCCGGAAGGCCAGGCGCACAGTTTCGGCGTGGTGCGGGTCGATTTCCAGTTTCTTCTTGATCTTGGCCCCGCGCTGCTCGGCGGCAACGACGCGGTAGCCGATTGGCGGGAGCGAGCCATTCCAAAAGCCTTGCCGCGCATTCTCCTTCAAAGCGCGCAGGACGTGCTTGGCGTTCTCCTTCGACTGATACTCGTCGAACAATGCCATGATCTGGCGCATCATAACGTGCATCGGATCGTCACCCATTTCCTGGGTGATTGAAATCAGCTTCACACCGTTTTTGGCGAGCTTGCGGACGTAGAACTCCAACTCGAAGTGATCGCGGAAGAAGCGGCTGAATGAATGGACGACCACGACATCGAATGGCGCGGGCTTGCTTGTTCCCGCTTCGATGAGCTTTTGAAATTCGGGGCGGCGGTCGTTGGTGGCCGAAGCGCCCATCTCGACAAAGGTATCGACCAGTTCCAGGCCGCGCGAGGTGCAATAGGCTTCACCTTGACGCTTCTGGTCGGGGATGGAAACATCATGCTCGGCCTGCCGTGCCGTGGATACGCGCAAATAGAGGGCTGCGCGTGTCTGAATGCCGTTCGGGGTCACGGTCATGGCTGGACGTTCCTTACCTCACGGGCAAGGCCCGAACATCTCGTCGAACAAGTCGCCAAACCACGCCTCGAATATGTCCACCTCGGCTTGGCTGACTGGCACTCGCTTAGGCCAATCATCCGTGACGGCCCATGTCGAAAGGTCATGCTTGGATGGCCTGCCCGCAAACGGCCACGGCTCGCCAAGCAGCGCTTCAAGCTGCTCGGATGCCGAAATTTGACGATTGCGGGACGCACGGGGCATCCTGCCATTGTGGTAGAAGCGCCCACTCTGCGGAATAGACCATCTCTACGCCAGACTGCACCCCGCACCGTGGCGGAGTAATACAGGGATGCGGCGGCGTTCGGCTCCGCTGGCGAGGCGGAGGCAGGTGTCATGCGGCCACTTTGCGCGATGGCTGGATTAAAATCTCTGCCGAAATACCCAACTGGTCATGCAAGCGGCGAATCATGCCAATGGATAGGCTGCGCTTGCGGTTCAACACTTCGGCAATGCGGGTGCGGGTTCCGATAATGTCCTCAAGGTCTTTGCGCGTCATGCCCTGCTGTTCCATGCGGAACTTGATCGCTTCTACTGGGTCGGGCGGGTCCATAGCGTGGTGCTTGGCTTCATAGACATCGATCAGCGTTGCCAGTACGTCAAGCCGGTCGCCATTGGGCGTATCGTTCGCGGCACCCCACAGCGCCGCCACTTCTTCCAATGCCGCTTCATAATCCGCCTCGGTGCGGATCGGCTTCATCTCAGGTGCCATGTTCAACCTCCTTCACGTCGATGCGGTCATAATCCTTGTGGGTGCCAATCCACTTGATCCAGACGATGGCTTTCTCGAAATCCACAGCCACCACCAGCCGGTAGTCATTGCCCTTGATATTGAAGACAATCCGGTCGGCACTGACGATGCTAGCGGTGGCATAAAGCCGTTTCACGTCCGCCGTACTGATCCAGTCCGCCTTGCTCACTTCAGCAAACCAAGCGTCGAGTGCTGCTTTCAACGCAGGCTGATCCTTATGGCCTGCCCGCTTGGCGATAAACTCGCGCAACGTGCGCCGCGCTATAATCCGCATGAAAGCTTCCGTACCACGCGCCCAATATGGGCGCAACCACATATTTGCATCACAACCCCAAACCGCGCGGCCTGCCAAATGACCAATCGATGCCGCCTCCGGGCATGGCGACACCGGAGATATGCTTGCCCAATTGCTGCTCAAGGGTTTTCTCCCACGGCACGAGACTGAAGCCCAAGCCGTTATCGACCATAGCGAACTTCCCGCTGGTAAGCTGGGTTGTGCCAACAAGCTGGCCCATGACATAATTGCCGGGAATTGCTGGTTCCCACGTCCGCCCGCGTGTCGCGGCAAGCGCCTTGCCAGCGCGTTCAAAGTCGCCCTGATCGAGTTGC
>JAYVWX010000013.1:0-5013 GCA_043785715.1 Novosphingobium sp.
ATCTTGCGGCGCAGTGCACCTGCATCGGGCGTGAAGCGTTCGGCGAAATAGCGGGCGGTGATCAGTTTGGCTTCGTAGAATCCCTGGTCCGGAGCGCCGCCCGCCAACGCTTCCGCCGCGACCCTGGCCATGCGCAGCCAGATCAGCCCCAGCGCGACGATGCCCATGATGTGCATGTAATGATGCGCGCCGGCCCCCGCGTTATTGGGATTGGCCACAGCGTTCTGCATGAACCACATCGTCGCGGCCTTCAGTTCCCCCCCGGCTTTTTCCACCCGCTCGGCAATCGGGGCCAGCTGCGGGTCGGACCTGGCGGCGGCGCATTCCTCATCGACCAGCGCGAACAATGCCTGCACCGCGCGGCCCATATTCGCCGCCAGCTTGCGGCCGACAAGGTCCATCGCCTGCACCCCGTTGGCGCCTTCGTAGATCATCGAAATGCGGGCATCGCGGACAAACTGCTCCATCCCGTTCTCGGCGATATAGCCGTGGCCGCCCCAGATCTGCTGCATATTGACGGTAGTCTCGAAGCCCTTGTCGGTGCCGTATCCCTTGATCACCGGGGTGAGCAGACTGATCAGATCGTCGGCCAGCTGGCGCTCATCCTCGCTGGCCGCCTTGTCTGCGAGTTCAACCTGGAGCGCGCCCCACAGCGTCAGCGCGCGCATGCCCTCGGTAAAAGCTTTGGCATCCATCAGCATACGGCGGACATCGGGGTGGACGATCAGCAGGTCAGCCTTTTCGGCCGGGTCGGCCGGACCGGTCAGCGCCCGACCCTGGCGGCGCTCGGCGGCATAGGCTGCCCCGTTCTGATAGGCGACCTCAGCCTGCGCCAGCCCCTGGATGCCGACGCCCAGCCGCGCCGCGTTCATCATGATAAACATGCCGGCGAGGCCCTTGTCCGCCTCGCCGACCAGATAGCCGGTCGCCCCGTCGTAATGCATCACGCAGGTCGAACTCGCGCGAATGCCCATTTTGTGCTCGATCGACCCGCAGGAAACCGCATTGCGCGCGCCCAGCGAGCCATCCGCATTCACCAGCACCTTGGGCACGATGAACAGCGAGATGCCTTTCGACGAATCCGGAGCGTCGGGCAGTTTGGCCAGGACCAGGTGGATGATGTTCTCCGCCAGATCGTGTTCGCCCGCCGAAATGAAGATTTTGGTTCCGGTAATCGCATAGCTGCCATCGGCTTGCGGCACGGCACGCGTGCGAATCAGGCCGAGGTCGGTGCCGCATTGCGGTTCGGTCAAATTCATTGTCCCGGTCCATTCGCCTGCGACCATCTTCGGCACAAAGCGCTGCTGCAGCTCGGGCGCGGCCTTGGCAAGAATAGCGGCAATCGCGCCATTGGTGAGACCCGGATACATCGCGAACGACTGGTTGGCCGAAGACAGGAACTCCTCCACCACGAATCCGAGCACTTCGGGAACGCCCTGCCCGCCGAATTCGACTGGCGCCGACAGGGCACCCCATCCCGCCTCGCGGAAGCGGGCGAAGGCTTGCTTGAACCCGGCGGGCGTTGTCACCGAACCGTCGGCGTGGCGGGTGCAACCCTCGGCGTCGCCGGACGCATTAAGCGGCGCCAGCACCTCGGCCGCAAACTTGCCCGACTCTTCCACAATGGCATTGACGATATCGGCGCTGGCGTTCTCGAAGCCGGGCAAATTGCCGTAGCTTTCAAGCTTCAGCAATTCGTTGATGACAAAGCAGGTGTCGCGGACAGGAGCCTTGTAGCCTGGCATCAATCGGGGCTTTCGGACTGGAACGGCCGCGAATCATTGCGGACAAGCGAATCGCCCCGGAGCGTCCGGTAAAAGCAGCTCGCCGCGCCGGTGTGGCAAGCGGGGCCCGCGGGCCGGACCAGCAGGAGCAGCGCATCCTGATCGCAATCGACGCGGATTTCCTCGACCCGCAGGACGTTGCCTGAGGTTTCCCCCTTCAACCATAATCGGCCGCGCGACCGCGAGTGAAAGTGGGCAAGACCGGTCTCGCGGGTTTTGGCGAGCGCCTCCTCGTCCATATAGGCGAGCATTAGAATCACGCCCGTGGTCGAATCGGCGGCAATTGCGGTGATCAGACCCTGAGCGCCGAAGCGCGGCAGAAAGGCAGTGCCCTGTTCGCGATGGCTCGCGGAAAGGCTGGTCATGGCGGAGAATTTCCTTCGTAGGCCCGGATCAGGCGGGGAATTGTTGCAGGATAACCACAGATGCCGGGTAAAATCTATCGGGTCTCGCAATCCTGCTTTTCTTTGCTGCCGATTCGGAGGAACTATCCTCTTGCAGCCTGAATGGGGTGCTCGCCGAAAGCGGGGTGGCAATCAAAGCCATGGGTTCGGGGGATCGGTCACTTGCACAAGCAGGCGGCCACAAAATGAGGGATCGGACGAGGCGTCGTTCAGGGGGCGAACGCCGAACTGCCAAGGCAGCGTCCAGTCGATTTCGTCACGAGACGCCCGAGGCTGAAACGCCTCGGGCGTTTTCGCTTGTTCCGCAGGAATGACGGGCGATCACCGATCGGCGTCTTCCCGCGTTTTAGCGCGCAAATGCCTCAGCATCATCGAGTACCCGGGCGAAGCAGGCAACCACGACCTGGCTAGCCCCCGCCCGTTTTAGCGCGCGCACGCAGGCGCCGCTGGTCGCGCCGCTGGTCAGCACATCGTCCACCAGCACGACTTTGGCGCCCCGCAGACAAGCCGCCCGGCGCGGATTGACCGCAATTGCCCCGCTGAGCGCCCTCGCGCGTTCCGTCCGGCGCAGACCGCCCAGCACCGGCGTCTGCTTGCGGCGGATCAGCGCATCAACTTCCAGCCGGGCACGCTTGATCCCGGCGATCTCCCGGGCCAGCAGCGCTGCCTGGTTGAACCCCCGGCGCCACAGGCGCCAGCGGTGGAGCGGGACCGGGACCAGCAGCCAGCCCTCATCCACCGCCCCCATCCGCGCCGCCATCAACCGTGCCATCATCGGCGCCAGCGCGATCCGGCGGCCGTGCTTGAACGCCAGCACCAACCGCCGCGACGCCTCGTTATAAAGCGTTCCGGCGGCCACGCCGTCGTGCCTGGGCGGATCGGCGAGACAGGGCGCGCACACCGCGCCCTCCGCGATCCCATCGGCAAACGGCCGCTGGCACAGCGTGCAGCTGGGATCGCCGGGGATCGCCAGCTTGCTCCAGCACGAGGCGCACAGCCCGGTCTGCGCCAGCAGGCCCTCACCGCACAGCGGGCAGCGCGGCGGGAACACCAGATCGATGAACGGAGCGAGGGACTGGGCAAGCGCCATGCGCGCCTGTGTAGCCGGCTCTGGCCCGCCGGCAAGCGCTTGCTCCGTACCAGTCCAGGCGGCAAGAGAGCATATGGCCGCAAAGCCCCCGCCCCCGCTGATCTTCTCGCCCGCCCGCCGGCTGGCCGCGCGGCGGCGGCGCGCCGTGCTGCAAGCGGGGCCCGCTGCCCCGCGCTACGTCATGGCGGATATGGTCGACGACGTCATCGACCGGCTTGGCTTTCTGCGGGTCACGCCGCGGCGCGCACTCGTCATTGGCGAATGGACCGGCAGTCTTGCCGCCCAGCTTCGTGCGGCGGGCTCAGACGTGACCGAGGCGGAACCGGTCGATGGCCTCGCCGAGGAACAGCCTTACCCCATGGGCCAAATGGATTTCATCGCCAGCCTGGGCACGCTCGATACAGTGAACGATCTGCCCGGCGCCCTGATCCACCTGCGAAGCGCGCTCGCGCCCGGCGGCCTGATGATCGCCAGCTTCCTCGGCGCGGGCAGCTTGCCGAGCCTGCGCGAAGCGATGCGCGCCGCCGATGGCGAACGGCCGGCGCCGCGCATCCACCCGCAGGTCGATGTCCGCGCCGGTGGCCAGCTGCTCCAGCGCGCCGGTTTTGCCGATCCGGTGGTGGATTACCGCACGCTGACGGTGCGCTTCGGGTCAATGGCGGCACTGGTCGCGGATTTGCGGGCGCAGGGGCTGGGCAATGTGCTGGCGCGGTGGGGGCCGCCGCTTAACCGGGATCAGCGCACCGCCGCGCGCCAGGCGTTCGAGGCCAGTGGCGGGATTGAACAAAAGGTAACGGAGCGATTCGAGCTACTGACACTCAGTGGCTGGCGGCGCTCCGACGGCGCGACTGAGGACAGCGCCCGCAATACCCTTGCCCCGGCGCGGTGAACCGCTAGAGAGGGCGCGAATTACGGGCCGGCCTGATCCGGCGAACAGGGATTTGTCATGGCGACTTTCACGCTTCCGGCGAACAGCAAGATCAACGGCAAGGGCCGGCACTTCAAATCCGATGGTGCGGCCCGGGTGAAGAAGTTCACCGTCTACCGCTACGACCCGGACAGCGGGCAAAATCCGCGTTACGACAGCTATGAGCTCGACCTCGACCAGACCGGGCCGATGGTGCTCGACGCGCTGATCAAGATCAAGTCGGATGCCGATCCCAGCCTCACCTTTCGCCGTTCCTGCCGCGAGGGGATTTGCGGTTCCTGCTCGATGAACATCAACGGGCGCAACGGCCTCGCCTGCACCACCGCGATCGAGGATCTGAAGGGCGATATCCGCATCACCCCCCTGCCGCATATGGAGGTGATCAAGGATCTGGTCCCCGATTTTACCCATTTCTACGCGCAATACGCCTCGATCCGCCCTTGGTTGCAGACCGTATCGACCACACCTTCGGGCAAGGAGCGGCTGCAAAGCCCCGCGCAGCGCGAAAAGCTCGACGGGCTGTACGAATGCATCCTGTGCGCCTGCTGCTCCACCGCCTGCCCCAGCTACTGGTGGAATTCCGACAAGTTCCTCGGTCCGGCGGTTCTGCTCCAGGCCTACCGCTGGCTGGCGGACAGCCGCGACGAGATGACCGGCGAACGGCTCGACGAGCTGGAAGATCCCTTCCGCCTCTATCGCTGCCACACCATCATGAACTGCGCCAACGTCTGCCCCAAGGGTTTGTCGCCCGCGCGGGCCATCGCCGAGATCAAGAAGATGCAGGTCGAACGGCACGTCTGAGCGTGA
>JAYVWX010000014.1:0-5391 GCA_043785715.1 Novosphingobium sp.
CGCGGGCCGGCGCCAGCAATTCAAGCCCCGGCCAATCCGGTTGTGCGCCAGAGCCGGACAGCCAGGCGGAGAGGTCCGCTGCCGCTGCGGCAATCTGCTCTGCGGTGCGCCCGCGGGCACCGCCGGCAAAGATCGCGGCGGCGGCCTGACCGATCGCGCAAGCCTGCGATTTCAGTCCGACCTGCGCTATGGCTCCGGCGGGATCGGTGGCGAGGCCGAGGGTCAGCGAGCTGCCGCAGCTTGGCGAGCGCGCGGTGGTCCGCAGCGGCAAGGCCTCATCCAGCGGAAACGCGGCGAGGCTGGTCGCGAGACCAAGCACTTCGGGCGTGTAGAGCGTTGTCGCGGCGGCCATCACCTAGTTCTTTCTGCCCTGACCGGATCCCGTTTCCAGCGCGGCCCGGCGGCGCTCGGCGAGGATCCTGACGAGCTGTTCGCTGCCGGCATTGATGAACCGATAGGATTGCGCCTGGGTGATCCAGGTCGGGCGTCCCCCGACCCCCCAGGTGATATCATAGCCGAGCACAAGAATGGAAAAAGCCAGAACCGCGATGATCAACCCCTTGATGCCCCCGAAGCCAAACCCCAGCACCCGGTCGATCGGGCCGATTACCGACGCGCGGCTGGTTCGGCCGGCTACATTGGCGATGGCTTTTACCGCGGCATAGGGGACCAGCAACAGCACGGCAAATGCCAGGATCGCCGCACCCGTGGGGGTATCGACATATCGCTGAAGGAAGGCGGTAAGCGGCGCATGCATTGCGTAAATTACGAAAAGCGCGAAAACCCAGGCGGCCAGCGCCAGAATTTCCTGCACGAAGCCGCGCATGAAACCTGTCACTGCCCCCAAGCCGACCAGCAGCAGTACCGCGATATCGAACCCTGTCATTGGCCGCGCTATCTACGCCCCGGCCAGAATCCGGTCAACGAGATTTGGCAGCAGGGTTAATGGCTTGTAGACAATTGCCCTGTCCTCAGAACCATTGTCGGGCGGTCCGCAGGCCTGGGTAAAGCCAAGCTTTGCCGCCTCGCGCCGGCGGATCGTGCCATGCGCTACGGGGCGGATTTCGCCCGCCAGCGAAACCTCGCCGAACCATACGGCGTCGGCGGGCAGCGGTTTGTCGGCCAACGCCGAGACCAGCGCCGCGGCCACCGCGAGATCGGCGGCGGGATCGGCCAGACGGTAGCCGCCGGCGACGTTGAGATAGACTTCGCAGGCCGAGAAATTCAGCCCGCAACGCGCTTCCAGCACCGCCAGCAGCATGGCGAGCCGCCCGTTATCCCAGCCAACCACCGCCCGCCGCGGTGTCGCGCCGCTGGCGAGCCGCACGATCAGCGCCTGAATTTCGACCAGAACCGGCCGGGTGCCTTCCATAGCCGGGAACACCGCGCTGCCCGGCACCGGTTCCTCGCTGCCCGAGAGGAACAACAGCGAGGGGTTGGCGACCTCGGCCAGCCCCTGTCCTTCCATGGCGAAGACGCCAATCTCGTCGACCGGGCCGAAGCGGTTCTTGATGCTGCGCAAGATGCGGTACTGGTGGCTGCGCTCGCCCTCGAAACTCATCACCACATCGACCATATGTTCGAGCACCCGCGGCCCGGCAATGCTGCCGTCCTTGGTGACATGGCCCACGAGGAACAGCACCGCGCCGGTTTCCTTGGCATAGCGGATCAGCTCGAAAGCGCAGCCGCGCACCTGGCTGACCGTGCCCGGCGCGCCTTCGATCTGGTCGGAATGCATGGTCTGGATCGAATCGATCACCAGCAGCGCCGGCGCCGCCATCCCGCCCAGCGTGGTCAGGATATCGCGGACCGAGGTCGCGGCGGCGAGCCGGATCGGCGCGCCCGCCAGCCCCAGCCGCTCGGCTCGCAGCCGCACCTGACCGGCCGCTTCCTCGCCGCTGATATAGACAGCCTCGCCGCCGGCCTGCGCAATCATCGCGGCGGCCTGAAGCAGCAGCGTCGATTTGCCGATCCCCGGATCGCCGCCCATCAGCACCGCCGAGCCCGGCACCAGCCCGCCACCGAGCGCGCGGTCGAATTCGGCGAGCCCGGTCGAGCGCCGGACCAGGCGTTCGCTGGGCGCATCCATCGCTTCGAAAGTTATCGCCCGCCCGCCGCCGGAAAGATCGTGCTTGGCGGAAAACACGGTTGCCGGCGCATCTTCGCTCAGCGTGTTCCACTCGGCGCAATCGGCGCACTGGCCCTGCCAGCGGTAGGACACACTACCGCAAGCGGCGCAGACAAAACGGCGTTTGGGCTTGGCCATGGCCACGATGTAATCGGAACGAAATAAGAACACAAGGGCCGGGCTAAAGCTGGGGAATATTATACGAGGGCTGGCGGGCACGGCCAAGCTCTGCCATCCAGCGGCAATGCGCCAGAAGGAACTCCGCATCGCGCTCATCTGCTACGGCGGGATCAGCCTTGCGGTCTATATGCACGGCGTCACCAAAGAGGTATGGAAACTGTCGCGGGCGAGCCGCGCTTTCCTCGCCGGCGAACCCCAGGATACCGGTACCGAAGGCGTCTATCTGCGCATGCTTCAGCAGGTTCAGAAAAGCCACGGCCTGCGCCTGCGGGTGCTGACCGATATCGTCGCGGGGGCCAGCGCCGGGGGGATCAACGGGGTGTTTCTCGCGCAGGCGATCCATTCCGGGCAATCGCTCGAGCCCCTGACCCGGCTCTGGCTCAAGGGCGCCGACATCGATGTTCTCCTCGATCCCGATGCCCGGCCGTGGTCGCGCTTCGCCAAATTCTGGGCGGCGCCGATTGTGTCCTACCTTTTGCGGCGCCCCGGCAACGTCGTTTCCGCCAGCGTCGCGCCGGAAACAAGGTCCGAAGTGCGCACCAAGCTGTCGCGCTTCATCCGCTCGCGCTGGTTCGAGCCGCCGTTCAGCGGGCTGGGGTTTTCCCGGCTGCTGGCCGAGGCGGCCGATGCGATGGCGGCATCGGACCTCGGGCCGCCGCTGCTCCCGCCGGGCCATCCGCTCGACCTGTTCGTCACTGCCACTGATTTTCAGGGCCACCCCGGCACAGTGCGGATCAACAGTCCGCCGCTGGTGCAGGAAAGCGAGCACCGCCTGTCGATCGGTTTCCGCGCGCCCACACCCGCGCGCAGCGGCGGCAATCTGGCGCCGCTGCTGGAACTGGTCTTTGCCGCGCGGGCCACCGCCAGCTTCCCCGGCGCCTTTCCCGCCCTGCAGTTCCGCGAGATCGATGCGCTCGCCCAGGAGCGCGGCGAGGATTGGCCGACGCGTCAGGCGTTCGCCGAACGGATCATGCCGGAGCACGCGCTTCGCGGCGAATTCGAGAACGTCGCGTTGATCGACGGTTCGGTGCTGGTCAACGCTCCGTTTGCCGAGGCGATGCGGGCGCTGCCCGACAAGCCGGCGCAGCGCGAGATCGATCGCCGCTTCGTCTATATCGATCCGCGCCCCGATCAGGTGGGGGGCATGCGCCGTAACGATCCCCGCCCGCCGGGCTTTTTCTCGGTGATCTTCGGCTCGCTATCCTCGATCCCGCGCGAACAGCCGGTGCGCGACAATCTCGATATGCTGGCGCGCCAGTCGCTCGAAACGGCGCGGCTGCGGCTGATTGTCGAGGCGCTTCGCCCGGAGATCGAACAGGCCGTCGAAAAGCTGTTTGGCCGCACCCTGTTTCTCGACCGGCCCTCGCTCAAGCGACTGGTTGCCTGGCGCGCGAAAGCGCATCAGGCAGCAGTCGAACGGGCCGACTTCGCCTACCATGGCTACGCCCAGGTCAAGTTTGCCGGGGTTATCGAAGCGCTGGCCCACCTGATCCATTGCGCAACGCCGGATCTCAAGCTGGTGAACCCCCAACCGATCGCGCATTTTTTGTCCGGCCATCTCGCCGCACATGGGCTCGACCGGCTTACGGATCTGCGGGGCGGGGCCTCGCAGCCCGCCATTGAATTCTTTATCGCGCATGATCTGCAATTCCGCATCCGCCGGTTGCGACTGTTGGCAAGGCGGTTGAGCGAGGACTGGGATAATACCGAGGGCGTGACCGATGCCGCACTCGAGCGGGCACGAGTGGCGGTATACAGCGCGCTGGCGCTGTATTTCGACCGCGAGGCAAGCGCGTCGCTGGGCGACAATTTTGCGCAACTTGCCGCGCGGCTGTTCGAGGATCCGGCCGCGGTGTTGGCCAGCATTGCCGGGCGGCGCCAGTTGCGGCACACCGACCTGCTGGTCGATGCGATGCTGGCGTCCGCTCTTGCCGAGATGCCGCTTGCCCTGCGCCGGCGCATGCTGCTCGCCTATCTCGGCTTTCCGTTTTACGATACCGTCACGCTCCCATTGCTGCGCGGCGAAGGGCAATCCGAATTCGATCCGATCAAGGTCGATCGCATCTCACCCGACGATGCCCCCTCGATCCGCGCGGCCGGCGCGCTTGCCTGTCTGCGCGGGGTCGAATTTTACAACTTCGGTGCGTTCTTCAGCCGGGCATACCGGGAGAATGACTATTTGTGGGGACGGCTGCACGGGGCGGAGCGCATGATCGACCTCGTCGCGTCGGCCCTGCCCGACACTATGACGCTGACCGCCGATGAACTTCACGCCTTCAAGCGCGACGCATTTCTGGCGATACTGGATGAGGAGGAAGCGGCGCTGACGGCGGACAGGGGACTAGTGGCGGGGATCAGGGCCGAGGTGCTTCGGGTTTCCACTCCGGCTCTGCCCGCCGCTGACATGTAATCCTGACCTGTTGCTTGCCGCTGCCAGAGTTGGAGAGAGGGCGCACCCTACTCCGTCAGATCGCTCCAGGCTTCCTTGATCCGGTCGAAGAAGCCCTTGGATTGCGGACATTCATCACCCGTCTCGCTCGCCTGCAACTCGTGCAGCAGTTCTTTCTGGCGGGCGGTGAGCTTGGTCGGGGTCTCGACGACGATCTCGATCACCAGATCGCCATGCCCGCGGCCCTGCAGCACCGGCATGCCGGCACCGCGCTTGCGCAGTTGCTTGCCGGACTGGATGCCGGCCGGGATACTGATTTCGTGGCGCGCGCCATCGACGCCGGGAATCTCGATTGTACCGCCCAGCGCCGCGATGGTGAAGCCGATCGGCACGCGGGTGATCAGCGTCGTGCCATCGCGTTCGAACATCGAGTGGCGGCGGATGTGGATGAAGATGTAGAGGTCGCCTGGCGGCGCGCCGAATGGTCCGGCCTCGCCCTTGCCGGTCAGACGGATGCGAGTGCCGGTATCAACCCCGGGCGGAACGCTGACATCCAGAGTCTGCGGCTGGTCCACCCGGCCTTCCCCGCGGCACGACCCGCAAGGCTTTTCGATCACTTCGCCGCGGCCGTGGCAGGTCGGGCAGGTCCGCTCGACGACAAAGAATCCCTGCTGCGCGCGCACCTTGCCGTGGC
>JAYVWX010000015.1:0-2431 GCA_043785715.1 Novosphingobium sp.
AATAGCGGTCTTCAGCCCAGTTGCGCCCACAGCCGGGCGATGTCGTCCGGGTGCGCAAGGTCGGTGCCGGGGTTGAGTACGGCGGCAGTGCCGGCGGCCATCGCCCAGCGGAACGCGCCGGGCGCATCTTCGCCGCGCAGAAAGCCGTGGACCATCCCGGCAACGAAACTGTCACCCGCGCCGGTCGCGCTTTTGACTTCGACCGGCAGACCCGCGAGGAATACCACGCCGCCTTCATGCGCCAGCACCGCGCCTTCATGGCCGAGCGTGACGGCGATGTGGCGCGACTTGCCCGCGCGCACGAATTCCAGCGCGGCGGCGCCGAGATCCTGCGAATTGGCGAACTTGCACCCGGCCAGTGCCTCGAATTCGCCCTGGCTGGGCTTGACCAGGAACAGCCCGCCCGCATCGAGCACGGCCTTGAGCGCCGGGCCGGAGGTGTCGACCACCAGCCGCGCGCCGCGCGCGGCGGCATCGCGGGCGAGGTGGACGAGGAAATCGTCGGGCACCCCGCGCGCGAGCGAGCCGCTGGCGACCAGCCATTCACCTTCAAGCCCGGCGCAATGGGCGAGCGCGGCCTGCCATTCGCTTGCGCTGACCAGCGGGCCTTCGGGGACGAAGCGGAATTCGCGGCCGGTGCTGCGTTCGAACACCGTGAGGCTCATCCGGGTGTGGTCGTGGATCGGAACGCGGTGGCGATCGATGCCTTTTTCGGCGAGCAGTTCATCGAGCAGCGCGCCGGTCGCGCCGCCGGCGAGGTAGACCACCTCGACCTGCTCGCCCAGCCGCGCGAGGACGCGCGCGACGTTGATCCCGCCGCCGCCCGGATCGTAACGTTCGCCCGCCGTGCGGATCTTGTGGGTGGGAAACAGGGCGTCCGCCTCGCAGGCGCTGTCGATCGCGGGGTTGAGCGTGAGGGTGGCGACGCGGTCCATGGCGGGCTTTCGTGCTGCGAGTTTGGTGAGTGCCCCATGCCACGTCCGGCGACGGGCTGGAACTGGTCCCGGAACTGGCGCGGAACTGAAGCATACACCGTCACAGGAACTTAAAGGGATGCGGAACATTTCATATTGGTCAAGCCCGGCGTGGTCAGAATCGCTTTCGCGCCGTTCAGGCGCTGCAGCGGCTTACTCCCCCAAGAGGAGATCCGTGTCATGAATAAGTATATGGTGCTTCCGCTTGCCGCCGCCGCCTTCGTTGGCGGTTGCGCGACCGATGGCTATGGTTCCAGAAATAATTCAGCCAGCGATTACGGCTATTATGACCGTTCGTACTATAGCCAGTACGGCGGCTATGACTACGACCGGCCCGATCCGCGCCATAATGGCTATTATGCCGACAACTACTATCGGTCGGACCGGCGCTATCGTGAGCGCCGCCTGTCAGAGAATGACCGGATTTATCGTGGTCGCAACGGGAATTATTATTGCCGTCGGTCGGACGGGACGACCGGCCTGATCGTTGGTGGCGTCGCCGGCGGGGTGCTCGGCAACATCATCGCACCGGGCGATTCCAAGACGCTGGGCACCGTGCTGGGCGTAATCGGCGGTGCAGCGATCGGAGCGGCGATCGACAGCAGCAGCAGCAACAACAATGTGCGTTGCCGCTGACGGCTGACAGTTAGCGCCTGGAGCTTGCCGCTGTTGGCAGTGAGTGCGCCCCGGCCGGCTGGTCGGGGCGTTGTCATTTCCGGGCAAGGGGGGGTGCGGGATTGCGAATGGGTAAACCATTGGTGTAAGTTCGCGCGGGTTGCCGGATCACGACGCAATTTGCGATCCCGGCGGACTTCAGAACAAACCATCAGGAGAGCCCGGTGCCCGAAATTACCCAGCAGTTTCGCGATTTTCCCGTCGAGCACGCGTACCGGCACAAGCTGACGCCGGACGGCCGGGAATCGCTGGCGCACATCGTGCTGCTGCCCGAACACAACATTGCCGGGTTCCTCTATCCAACCGTGCTCGGCACCGGTCTGGGCAAGTCCACCGCGTGCTTTTTCGGGCCTGATTTTCCGCAGCAACTGGTCGAAGTGGTCGAAAGCCAGATGCCGGACGACATGAACTTCGACAACTGGCGGCATGGCCCGTTGCACATGGAAGTGGCCGAGCCGTACAAGCAGGTCAATCTTGAGTGGGCCGGTGACCGGATCAAGTTCAAGGGCACCTTCACCGCCACCCATCCCGCGTATCCGTTCAGCACCCACCCCAAGGGCAACCCGCCCTACTTCGGCGACAACCGCACCGAACAGCATGGCCGGCTGGTGGCCGAGATCGAACTGGACGGGCGCAAGATCCACCATGAAGGGCACCTGATCCGCGATCACAGCTGGGGTCCGCGCGTGTGGGGCCTTAACCAGCATTACAAGTGGATTCACGCCACCACCGGGGACAGCTCGATGCACTTCTTCGAGATGCAGGGCTTCGGGCGCACCGAA
>JAYVWX010000016.1:0-2460 GCA_043785715.1 Novosphingobium sp.
GGGAACTTGATGTAGTGGAAGAAGCAGCGGCGCAGGAAGGCGTCGGGCAACTCCTTCTCATTATTCGAGGTGATAACCACGATCGGGCGTTCCTTCGCCTCGATCCGTTCGTGGGTCTCATAGACATCGAAGCTCATGCGGTCGAGTTCCTGGAGCAGATCGTTGGGAAACTCGATATCCGCCTTGTCGATCTCGTCGATCAGCAGCACCGGCAGCTGCGGCGCGGTGAAGGCCTCCCACAGCTTGCCCTTGCGGATGTAGTTGGAGATGTCGTGCACCCGCGCATCGCCAAGCTGGCCATCGCGCAGCCGGGCGACGGCGTCGTATTCATACAGGCCCTGCTGCGCCCTGGTGGTGGACTTGACATTCCATTCGATCAGCGGCGCACCCATCGCCGTGGCGATTTCCTGGGCCAGCACGGTCTTGCCGGTGCCGGGTTCGCCCTTGATCAGCAACGGCCGGCGCAGCAGCACGGCGGCATTGACCGCGACTTTGAGGTCCTCGGTGGCGACGTAATTTGATGTGCCTTCGAAACGTTGCATTGCTTTTCCTGCCTCCGTCGCGGCCACTGCCGGTGCGGGCGTTAGTTTGTGCCTTGTGGAGAGGCAAGCGGGAATGACCGACATGGCCGGCGCGGCACTTCGCCTACGCCGGCGGAGAGGATATTCGCGAGCGGGGCATCATAGCAGTTCGCCGATCAGTGGCCGTCCGACGATATGCTCGACCTGTCCGATGATGCGCTTGAGCCCGAGCCCGACCGCCCTATGCGCGGCTACCCGGCTGACTTCGGCGAGCGAGGCCAGCACGGCTTCGCTGGCGTCCCGCTGTATGCGGATGAGGACTGCGGCTTCCTCCGTGTCGATCTGACCTTGCGCCACCATCCCAGCGATCCGGGCAAGAGCGTGCGCGAGGCTCTGCCCCTCGGCGATGGCGAGCGCTTTCACCTTGCCGCTGTCGCTGCGCAACGACGCGATCATGGCCGCGGCGAGCCGGGCGGCGATGCCTGCGATGTCGAACGTCATTGTTGACCACCGCTGGCTTGCTGGGTGCTGGCGATGGCCCTGCTTGCGCGGGCGATGGCATCGGCGTTGAGCGCGATCGCCCCCGGCGCCATGCACGGCCCGTTGACATCGTCGGTTCGGGCCGAGGCGAGCTGGTGGCTCAGCCGGGCATTGTCTATCGTTCGCGACAGGGCATTGCCGGCGCGGATCAGCGCTGCGCCGGCGTGGCGGTAGGCCAGGCGGGCGGTCAACTGGCTGGAAATATCGCCCAGGCGGATATACGTGTTCACGTTATGTTCATACTGGCACTCAGGCGAAGCAGCGGCGGCAAGTCCGGCGTAATAACGGCCGGCTTCGCTGCCTATCGCCCCCGACAAGGCGGCGGTCTGCGGGTCGGAAACCGGTGCTGTGATACATCCACTCAAGGAAAGGGCGGCGGCCAGGCACAAGGCCGTTTTGGAACAATGTCGGGTCAATTGCATGGGATTTTCCTCAGGACGCGCACCCGCCATCAAGCTCGCGCTTTGCAACACGGCTTGGTGGTGGTGGTCTGTTGAGCGAATCGCAATAGCAAGCCTGCAGGATAGTAGGAAAGCGGCTTGTGGCCTTCTCCTGCGCTCTTCGTTGCCTGTTCAGACTGCGACGCAAGGATGCGCGCTGGCAATTGGGAATTCTGCCCCCAACCCCGGGCTCATGAACTCGATCGCGCGAGCCAGCCCGCTTGATCGCTTACCGCTGGCTGAGCGGCACGTAATCCCGTTCCGGCGCGCCGGTGTAGAGCTGGCGAGGCCGGCCGATTTTCTGATAAGGATCGGAAATCATCTCGTTCCACTGCGCCACCCAGCCGACCGTGCGGGCCAGGGCAAACAGCACAGTGAACATGGTGGTCGGAAAGCCGATCGCGGAAAGAATGATGCCCGAATAGAAATCGACATTCGGGAACAGTTTCTTTTCGATGAAATAGGGGTCCGAAAGCGCGAGCTCCTCAAGGCGCATGGCGGTTTCGAACACCGGATCGTTCACCTTCAGCGCGTCGAACACTTCGCGCACGGTCTTCTGCATCACCGCCGCTCGCGGATCGTAGTTCTTGTAGACGCGGTGGCCGAAGCCCATCAGCCGGAACGGGTCGTTCTTGTCCTTGGCGCGCTCGATATAATGGGGAATCTGGTCGGGCGTGCCGATCTCGCGCAGCATGTTGAGCGCCGCCTCGTTGGCCCCGCCATGCGCCGGGCCCCACAGGCAGGCAATGCCCGCGGCGATGCAGGCAAACGGGTTTGCGCCCGACGAGCCGGCGAGCCGGACGGTCGAGGTCGAGGCGTTTTGTTCATGATCGGCGTGGAGGATAAATATCCGTTCCATTGCCAGCTCGACCGCCGCGTGCCAGAGCGCGATCACCTATATCGACGGTGACGCCGGTATTCTCCTCCACCGTGGCTATCCGATCGACCAGCTCGCCGAG
>JAYVWX010000017.1:0-8505 GCA_043785715.1 Novosphingobium sp.
AACGCCAGGCTGGCGCAAGACATCGCCCGGAAGCTGATCGAAATCTTCCGCGAAGAAAACATGGCGGGCGGGCGCAGCGATATGGCTGAAACGCTCGACTTCATGGCGAAGCAACTTGCCGACCGCCAGAAAGAACTCGAATCCGCTGAACTGCGGCGCACGATGTTCGAAGCCCAGCATCCCGAGATGGTCCAGGGCGGCGCGGCGGCGATGCAACGGCTCGAGACCAGCCGCGCCGAACTGCGCGGACTGGAGGGCGACGTTGCAGCGGCGCAGAGCGCACTCGCGGCGATCGGCGGACAGCTCGCGGGCACCCCGCCAACTTTGGCCGGCAGCGGCCCGGCAGCGGGGTCGCGCGGGGCGCTGGGTCAGGCGATGGCCGATCTTGCCGGCATGCGCTCGCGCGGGCTGACCGAAAGCCATCCCGATGTGATCGCCGCCCGCAACCAGGTCACGGCGCTCCGGTCGCAGGTTCTGGCCGAGGGCACCGCGGGCACGCCGGGAATTCCGAACCCTGCCTACGCGTCGTTGATCTCGATCAAGGCGGAACGGCAGGCCAATGTCGCTGCGCTCCAGGCGCGCCGCGATCTGTTGCAGGCCGAAGTCGCGGCGCGCACCTCCAGCCAGCTTACAAACCCCGAAGCGGCAGCCGAGGCGACCCGCATTTCCCGCGATTACGACGTGCTCAAACAGCAATACGACAAGTTGCTGCAGGACCGCGAGCAGCTGCGGCTGCGCGGGCAGGTGCAGACCGAGCGCAATTCGATCAAATTCCAGGTGGTCGATCCGCCGACGAGCCCGCGCGCGCCGATCGCGCCCAACCGGCCGATTTTGCTGCTGGGCGTGCTGCTGGCCGGCATCGGCGCGGGTGTCGGCACCGCTCTCGCCCTCGGCCAGTTGCGCTCGACCTTTGCGACCACGGCCAAGCTCGAGCAGGCCTTGGGCCGGCCGGTGCTGGGCGCGATTTCACAGACGTTGACCGATGCCGGCCGGGACCAACGCCGGCGCAAACAGCGCCAGTTCGTGGGCGCGGCAGCAGCGCTGGGCGGAATCTTCGTGCTGCTGCTGCTGGTCGAATTCATCCAGGTCCGGATGGTGGCCTGAGGGGGCAGGTAATGAACAAGCACAGCAACCTAACCGTGCCGTCACAAGGCCATAGCGTCCCCGCAAGCTCGCTCATCGAGCGCGCGGTGACGGCTTTCGATTTGCGCAAATTCGCTGCCCCGCCCGTGCCGGATCAGCTGGCTATGGCTGCGCCAAGCCGGCGAGATGCGCCCCTATTTTCGGAACCGCCGCCGCAAGCCCCTGCCTCGGCCCAGCTCGCCGAAATTGCTGAACCGATGCCTGTTCAACGCTCTGCTTCAGCACCACGGGCCGCAAAATTTGCAGATGTCCGCCATCCCGTCGACCGGCAGCATCTGCGCGATCAGGGGATGATCCCGCCCGAGGGCAGCGTCACTGCGCTGCTTGAGGAGTTCCGCATCGTCAAGCGCCATATCCTGCATCGGGCAGCCGAATTGCTGCATTTCTACGGAGAGGACGGGCAGGGCGCCCTGGCCGGCGCGGCGCAGCGGATATTGGTCTGTTCCCCCCTGCCGGGCGACGGCAAAACCTATTGCGCGGTCAATTTGGCGCTGTCGATGGCGGCGGAAAAGCAGGGCGAAGTCCTGCTGGTCGATGCCGATTTCGCCAAACCATCGGTGCTGACTATGCTCGGACTGCCGGGCGGCCCCGGGCTGATGGACGCTCTGGCTGATGCGTCCGTGGATGTCGCGGACTTTGTCCTCGGCACCGATATCCCCGGCCTGTGGGTGCTGCCAGCGGGCAACGCGACCAATTCGGACAGCGAATTTCTCAGTTCCTCGCGCACCGCCGCGGTGCTTGACCGGCTGACGCAGGGTGCGCCGCAGCGCATCGTGATCTTCGATTCGCCGCCGGTACTCGTCGCCTCGCCCGCCGCGGAACTCGCTAAATACATGGGCCAGGCGCTGATGATTGCCCGCGCCGATCGCACCGGTCGGCGTGCTCTCGAAGACGCGATCTCGCTGCTGTCTGCCTGTCCCAATATAGAACTACTGCTCAATGCCGCCAGTTTCAGCCCTAGCGGCCGCCGCTTCGGTTCCTACTATGGCTACGGGGGGTGACGATGCATGAGCGCCATTTCCGAGCCGCGGCTGCGATTGCCGCCGGACTGATCTTTGCCTTGTCGCTTCCCGCTGCCGCTCAGACCCATGCGGAGTCTCCCCAAGCGTCGTCCAAGGGAAATGGCAGCGATCATGCCAAAGCTCGCGGCGCCAACCGCCACGGCATGCGTATCGAGCCCTATATCGAGGCGGCGCAGATCGCCACTGCCGAACTGTCGCCTGGTGATGAGACCCTGACCTATTCACGCCTGGCGGTCGGTGTCGATGCGAATATAGCAGGGCGCAACAATCAGGCTTCGGTTTCGCTGCGCTACGAACGCCGGATCGGCTGGGGCGGCCGCGCAGCGGACGGCGACACGATCAGCGGCATCGCGCGGATTTCCGCCGCAGTCGTGCCCAATGTCCTGCGGATCGAGGCCGGCGCGCTCGCCGCCCGCCGGGGGGCGGGCCGGATCTATTCGGTTTACGCCGGTCCCTCGCTCAGCACCCAAGCCGGAAACGTCCAAGTGGATGCCGGCTACCGTGCCGGCTATTCCAAGGTCGAAGCGCCTGGCTTGGGCCGAAGCGGTACCGGCAATCCGGGCCTGGACGTGTTCGACGAAAGCACGGTGCATGATGCCCGGCTTCACGCGGGCATCCGCCCCGGCGAGGGTTTGCCGGTCGGAATTGGCGCCGGTGCGGGCTATAGCCGCGAGGAAATCTCCAATCTCGATCAACGCGTCGAGGATTTCCACGCGCGCGCCGACATCATCGTGCCGCTTTCCTATGACTTCGCTCTGGTCGGCGGTGTCGGTTACGAGGACGTCGAGATTTCGAGCCGCGATGCGCTGCGCGATGCGCAAGGCGATCCTGTTGTTGGAGCCGGCGGCCATTTGGTCACCGATCGGAGCTCGCCGCGGGTGCTGGCCTATGACGTCAGCGGCTTGATATGGGATGCCGGTGTCATCTGGCGGCCCAGCCGCCGCACGCAATTGGAAGCGCATGTCGGACGCCGCTACGGCGGCACCACCTATTCCGGCAGCTTTTCCTATGCGCCGAACGATCGCAGCGCGCTCAATGTCGCGGTTTACGACAATGTCGCGGGATTCGGCGGCCAATTGAACCGGGCGCTGGCCGGGCTTCCGGCCGAGTTCGAGGTAGTGCGCAATCCGCTGTCGGGCGACATATCGGGCTGCGTCGCCACGCTCGAAAAGGGCAACTGCCTGACCGGCGCGCTGGGTTCGCTGCGGTCCGCAACTTTTCGCGCCCGCGGCGTGATGGCCAGCTACACGATCGATCTGGGCCGCATTCAGGCCGGGCTCGGCGGCGGCTACGACCGGCGCAAATTCATCGCCGCGCCGGGAACGGTGCTGGCAATCGCCAACGGGGTGATCGACGAAAACATCTGGCTGACGGGCAATGTTCATGCCCGGCTCGACCGGCAGTCGCGCGTCGGGGCCGAGATTTTCGCCAATTGGTTCCAAAGCGGATCGGCCTTGGATGGCGCAGCGACGGCTTTCGGCGCAGCAGTTTCCTATGACCGCCACCTCATCGAGCATTTTATGGCGACAGCGGCGCTGGGGATCGAGGGGATCAGCCGTCAGGATACACTGGACGATATTTGGGCCGCGTCCGCCCTGGTTGGCGTGCGCTATAGTTTTTGAGCCTTGCGGAGGCATATGATGTTCGAAGATTTTTACGGCCTGAAGGGACGCCCCTTTCAGCTGACCCCGGACCCGGCGTTCTATTTTGAAAGTCTGACGCATCGCAAGGCGTTGTCCTACCTCGGCTATGGCCTGGCGCAGGGCGAGGGTTTCATTGTCATCACCGGCGAAGTGGGTGCGGGCAAATCGACCCTGGTCGCGCATCTGATGGCGACGATCGACCTCTCCAGGCAAACGGTGGCGCAGGTGGTCACCAGCAAGCTGGACGGCGAGGAGCTGGTGCATTTCGCGGCACAGGCATTCGGTCTGCCGGTCCATGGCCATGACAAGGCGTCGGCGCTTGGGGCAATCGAAGCCTTCCTGCACGCGGAAGCGCGCGCCGGGCGGCGCTGCCTGCTGATCGTCGATGAATCGCAGAACCTGTCGATCGGCGCGCTTGAAGAGCTGCGCATGCTGTCGAACTTCCAGCTTGGCTCGCATCCGCTGCTACAGACATTGCTGCTCGGCCAGCCCGAATTCCGCGAGACTTTGCTCGAACATCGCGAACTTGAGCAGCTGCGCCAGCGGGTGATCGCCACCCATCATCTGGAGGCGATGGCGGCCGAGGAGGTTCAGCCCTATATCGAGCATCGCCTGAAGTGCGTCGGTTGGACCGGCAATCCGGCGTTCGCACCGGCCATCTTCGCCAAGCTCCACAGGGCATCTGGCGGCGTGCCGCGGCGGATCAACCAGATCGTCCACCGGCTGCTGCTGCTCGGCGCGGTCGATCACGCGCCGAGCCTGGATGGCGCAATGCTGTCGCAGGTACTCGCGGACCTCGCGGGTGATGGCACGCTGCCCGCCCGGCAGCAGGAGCCCCGGCCGGTGCAGGCAGCGCCTGCCAATCCCGCGGATATCGCCCATCTGGCGCGGATCGAGAATGCGCTGGCCGAGCGTGACGCTCAAATAGCCGAACTTCAACAGGCCGTCGCCAAGCTGGCGAGTGCCGCAGAGACGTATTTCGTCCCGAAAGCCGTGCATGAAGCGCAAAGAGAGGCCCAGCTGCACGAGCGCATCGATCTGCTGGAGGGACGGCTGATCGAGCAGGACCGCACGATCCGGCATACGCTGACGATGCTGATCGAATGGATCGAGGCCGATGCGGGCCCGCGCGCAGTCGCCTGAATGTCCCCCGGAAACATTGCACCGTGAACCCTGATCCGCCCACCAACGGGCTCTCCGTCGATGTCGAGGATTGGTTCCAGGTCGGCGCGTTCGAGAATGTAATCGAGCGCGGCGATTGGGACGGGCTGGCCGACCGGGTCGAAAGCAATTGCGCGGTAATCCTCGACCTGTTCGCCGCCGCCGACGTGCAGGCCACCTTCTTCACCCTCGGCTGGGTCGCGCAGCGCCATCCGGCCTTGCTGCGGCGCATCTCGGCAGCCGGGCACGAAGTGGCGAGCCATGGCTGGGATCATGCCCGGGTGTTCCGGATGGATCGCAAGATATTTACCGAAGACCTTGAAAAGAGCCGCAAGGCAATCGAAGATGCGACCGGTATTGCCGTGACTGGCTACCGAGCGCCAAGCTTCTCGATCGATCACCGCACGCCTTGGGCTTACACGGTGCTGGCCGAACAGGGTTACGCTTACAGCTCGAGCGTCGCGCCGATCGCGCATGACCACTATGGCTGGCCCGAAGCCCCGCGTTTCGCTTTCAAGCCGCTGGCCTGGTCGCAGCTGCTCGAAATTCCGGTGACCACCGCGATGTTCGCTGGCCGCCGGCTGGCCGCAGGCGGTGGGGGCTTTTTCCGGGTGCTGCCCTATGCGTTTTCGCGCTGGGCGATCCGCCAGGTCAATCGCCACGAGGGCCATTCGGCAATTTTCTATTTTCACCCCTGGGAGATCGATCCCGACCAGCCGCGCGTGTCAGGCGCGCCGATCAAGTCCAGGTTGCGGCATTATACCAATCTTGGCGGGATGGCTGATAAGCTGCGCCGGCTGGTGTTCGATTTTTCCTGGGGCCGCATGGATGCGCTGGCCGCGCGCGAAGCGGCAAGAGCTTTGGCGCTCGCAGCATGAACGCGCCGTTCTTCCCCCCCCGCGAGACCCCAAGCTTTGCCGATCTGGGCGACCCGGGGGAGTGCGCTCGGATCGAGGCCTTCGTCGCCGCCCATCCCGACGCCACACCGTTCCACCGGCCGGCCTGGTTGCAGGCGGTCGCCGAAAGCACCGGCAACCGGGCGCTGGCGCTGGTTAGTGAGTTCGACGGCGAGATAGCGGCGTTCCTGCCGCTGACCGAAGTACATTCGCCGGTCTTTGGCAGATTGCTCGCCTCGAGCGGATTTGCCGTCGGCGGCGGCGTGTTGGCCGGTGAGGGTTGCGATCCAGAGGCGCTTTTTGCCGCGGCCGAGGAAATGGCGCAGCGCCGGTCTTGCCCAACGATCGAGCTGCGCGGCGGGGCGCTGCCGGACGGCCGGATCGGCTGGTCGATCCGGAACCAGTCGCATTGCCGCTTTATCGCGCCGCTGGCCGCTGACGACGAGGCCCAGCTTCTGGCCATCCCCCGCAAACAGCGCGCCGAAGTGCGCAAGGGGCTCGATCAGGCGCTCGACATCGAGATCGGCAGGTCGGAGAGCAACCGCCAGGCCCATTACGCGGTTTATGCCGAAAGCGTCCGCAATCTCGGCACGCCGGTGTTTCCCCGCGCGCTGTTCGCCGCGGTCCTCGACCGTTTCGGCGAGGATGCCGACATTCTGACCGTCCGCCATCGCGGCCAGCCGGTCGCCAGCGTGCTTTCGCTCTACCACCGCGGCGCGGTGATGCCCTATTGGGGCGGCGGCACCGGCGCGGCGCGGCGGCTGCGCGCCAATGACGCCATGTATTTCGAGCTGATGCGCCATGCCCGCCAGCGCGGCTGCACGGATTTCGACTTCGGCCGTTCCAAAACCGGCAGCGGCGCTTATGCTTTCAAGCGCAACTGGGGCTTTGTCCCCGAGCCGCTGAGCTACGCTAGCTGGACCGCACCGGGCGCCGCGCCCCGCGATGCCCATCCCACCAGCGCCGGCCACGCTTTGCAGATTGCCGTATGGCGGCGTTTGCCGCTGGCGCTGACCAATCGGCTCGGACCTCCGATTGCCCGGGGGCTGGGGTGATGCGCGAGATCCTGTTCCTCTCCCACCGCATTCCGTTCCCGCCCGATCGCGGCGACAAGATCAGGTCGCACCACATTCTGAAGCGCCTCGCCCGGATCGCGCCGGTGCATGTCGGCACCTTCGCCGATGACGACGCCGACATGGCCGAGGAAGTCGAGCTGGCAACGCTGGCGCGCAGCTACCGGTTGATCCGCCGAACCAAGCCACTGGTTCTGGCGGGAGTGCAGGCGCTCGCCTCGCGCGAGCCGGTGAGCCTGCCGGCGTTCCATGATCCGGCACTGGCCGCATATGTCGAAGAGGTTCTGGCGAAACATCCGATTTCGGCGATCTACATTTTCTCGGGCCAGATGGGCCAATATGTCCCCGACGACTTCGCCGGCCGCGTCGTCGCCGATTTCGTCGATGTCGATTCCGCCAAGTTCGAGGCCTATTCCACGAAGCACCGCGGGATAAAGCGCTGGGCTTATGCGCGGGAGGCAACTTTGATGCGGGCCGAGGAGGCGCGGCTGGCCGGCCGGGCCGAAATCAGCCTGTTGATTTCACAGGCCGAGGCCGAGCTTTTTGCCGCGCGGCTTTCGCCCGACGAACGGCACAAGGCGGATATCCGCGTGTTGGCCAACGGCATCGATAGCACCTTGTTCGACCCGGCGACGGTCGATGCCGAACCGCAGTTGCTGGATTTCGCGCCCGGCCGGCTGATCTTCACCGGCCAGATGGATTACCCGCCTAATGTGGAAGCAGCGATCCGCGTCGCCGACCGCATCCTGCCGCTGATCCGCCATCGCCTTCCCGAAGCCAGCTTCCACGTCGTCGGCCGCCGGCCCGCCGATGCGCTGCTGGAGCGGCACGGGATCAACGGCTGTCACGTCTGGGGCCGGGTCGATGACATCCGGCCATGGCTGAAGGGGGCGGACTTGGCCATGGTTCCGCTGGATGTCGCGCGCGGCGTGCAGAACAAGGTGCTCGAGGCGATGGCGATGGGCAAGCCGGTCGTCCTCACCAGCGGCGCCGCCACTGGCATCGCCGGGGTCAGCGGCCAGCATTTCGCTATCGCCGACAGCGACGGGGCACTGGCCCAGGCGGCTGTCGATCTGCTTGCCGACGGCCGCCGGGCGCGGATAAAAGGCCTGGCAGCGCGGCACTTCGTGATCGAGAATTGCAACTGGCAACAGGCGCTGGCGCCGCTGTCCGGGATCGTTGGCTGGACCGGCCGCGCCGCGCTCAATGCAGCGTGAGGCGGCCGCAGGCAGGTTGCCGCGCCGGAACGCGGGATGGCATTTGCCCGTGCGGTGGCGAGCGCCGCTGCTGCATCTGGCGATTGCCGGATTGCTGCTGGCTGTCCTGTTCCGCGCCGACTGGGCGGCCATGGCGCGGCAGTGGTGGAACAGCTCGACCTATAATCATATCCTGTTGATCCCGGCGATTGTCGTCTGGCTCGTCCTGCAACGGGCTGACGCTCTGGCGAAATTAACCGCCGCGGGCTGGTGGCCGGGCGTGGTGCTGTTCGGCGCGGCCTTGCTGACCTGGCTGCTGGGCGCCATGTCGGACGTGGCTCTGGTCCGGCAACTGGGGGCGGTCGCGCTGG
>JAYVWX010000018.1:0-3065 GCA_043785715.1 Novosphingobium sp.
GTACTGCTTGCTGCGGCCGACGTCGACCGCTCCAATGCGTGGTGTTTCGCTGTCGCAGATGCGCCGGGCGAGGCGGCAAAGCCGCCAGCGGCGAGACCAGGGCGGCGCACCGGGGGCGTAATGCGAAGGGATCGCCAGCGTGGGAAACGGCAGGTTTCGCGGAGCGATGCGCTGCGAGGCGAAGCTGCCGGGCCCTGGCCCGCAGCAAGCGAGCAGGCTGAGTGCAAGGGGCGCAGCGCGGTGGCGCGCCTGGCCGTCAGGCCGGCGATGCCGGGCCCAGCAGCGGTTTGCGGCAGAGGTGAAAACCTCATGCGCCGAGCCAGCAAAAAAATGGGGGCGCGTGGCCCCCAGGTTTTGCGATGGCGAGAGTGTCGCTCGAAAGGCCGCTCGTCAGGCGGCCCGTGGAAGCGCGAGACGGTTCCCGAGGTCTTCCATCTGCGCGAGATGGCACAGATAGAGAGCGGCGAAGGCGATAGCCTCGTCGATGTCGTCGCTGTCCGAATGAATAGCGAAGGCCTGGTTGGGCGTGAGCTGGCGCAGGTCGAGGGACTCGATGAAGGCGGCGCGGCGCGCGGCGTGCCGTTCCATCGCCTGGCGCGTCGTCTCGGCCTGTGCCGGATCGCGCTGTGAAAAGATCGCCTGGATGTCCATGGTTCAGATCCTTCGGAAAAAGTGGTTGGGCGGCGCTGCTGGGGAGCAGCGCCGCCCGGCGGGGGTCAGAGGAACAGGACCTCTTCGGCGACGATTTCGACCGAGTAGCGTTCGATGCCTTCGCGGTCGGTCCACTTGGAGTAGTGGAGGCGGCCCTGGACCTCGACGAGATCGCCCTTGGCCTTGTGCTTGGCGACGCTCGATCCGAGGCCGTTGAACGCGGTGATGCGGTGGAACTCGGGCAGGGTCTCGGTGTAGCCCTTGTCGTTCTTGACGGTCTTGCCTTCGACGATCTTGGGGCGGTCGGTGACCAGCGTGAAGCCGGTGATGGCGGTGTCGCCAGAGTGGCGGGTTTCGGGGGCCGACGCGATGCGGCCGATCAGGATGACAAGATTTTTCATGGTAACCTCCGGGTTGATGCTCGGCGGGACTGCCCGCCGATGAACTTCACAGGCGGCGGCTGAAGGGCGCGGTTGCAAGCCGGAGGCGTAAGGAAAAGCGAGGGGTGGAGCGGAAGCCTGCAAGGCTTCACGGCCCGTGGCTTTTCGTTTGCAATTGCGCCCTGCCGGCGCATGGTTCATCGGCTTCAAGGGCAGGCCGCGTCAGCAGTTCGGACCGGAGTCCAGGACCATGAAGCATGGCCATGCTCGTGCCTTGCCTCGATGTCCGATATCTCCCGCCCAGGCGACCCCCCTCCCCTCATCGGCCGTTGGCCGGTATCGCCCGGCAGGACGGCTCAGGAGCGCGTTGCAAGGACATGGCGGATCATCCCCTGCCCGCTCGCCTGCGTAGCCGTTACGGGCCCAGAGCGTCATTGCCGCACGCATCGCGGGGGCTGTTCTCGCAAGCAAGGTCGCCGCCTCCCCCAAGTGGTCCGCGAAGCGCGCCCGCTCGGCCGCCTTGTGGAGCCGAGGCTTTCCATTCCTACCCTCCCGGGCGGTGATGCCCTGCAGCGGCGTCTGCTCGCCTGTCTGCGTGCTGGTTCCAGCCAAGCTGACTCGCGGTTGCGACGCGGAGTGACCCGCGACAACGGCGAATGACCGGGATTGGGGGGAAGCGGATCAGTTGCTATGTGGGTGAAAGCAAAAAAGCAGACTATTCCCTGCTCGCTCTTACGAATGCCTGTATGCGGTCAGTAACGGCCTCGTCATGACCCAGCCAAATATGCCCGCCATCGGGCAGGATGGTCAGTTCTGCATTCGGCACAATCTCTGCAATTTTGCGCGCAGTGGCAGCTGTGCCAAATCGGTCGTCTTCTGCGGAGATGACAAGCGTAGGCATTTTTAGGCGAGAAAAATCCATTTTTGCTGGATGCCCTGCCTGCCAAGCGTCATTCAGCATTCCCTTGGCTCTCGCGCGGATCGGCATCATGTCTGATAGTATGGCAAATGCCCGATTGCGCTCGCTGGGGCTGACAGTCGACAATAGTCCGGGGTCGGTTGCTAACAGCGTGCCGATCAGCTTTTCCGGAGCGGCTTCAAGTGCCGACCAGTAGATAAAATCCGAGTTGAGCAGCGCCCGAACCGCCCTTTGCTGAAGGGAGCTCATTTCTACAGGGTCGCTCCCGCTTACATTTGCGGCGGGAACAAGCAGAATTAGAGCCGTACAGCGATCCGGATGCCGCAGCGCGAGAGCTGTTGCAGACAATGCGCCCGCCGAACCGCCGATTACGGGAAGCCGTTCGATGCCGAGATAATCGAGCATGGTGACGAAGGCATCGGCCTGATT
Source organism: Novosphingobium sp. (assembly GCA_043785715.1). Classification (GTDB taxonomy): domain Bacteria; phylum Pseudomonadota; class Alphaproteobacteria; order Sphingomonadales; family Sphingomonadaceae; genus Novosphingobium. The sequence goes on from JAYVWX010000018.1 coordinate 2,380, forward strand.
GGCGAGGGATGGGTCAACCGGAAAATCGCTTCGCAAATAGCCGAAGCGGGAGGGCGAAACAATTCTATGCCCGCGTTGCTTGAGTGCTGTAGCAAAGCGCAGACCTTGGTCAAAACCACCTCCGGTGCCGTGAATCATCAGTACGGGAGGCCCTGAACCGGCCACCGCATATTCGAGTGCGCCGAATGGCGTCTTAATGATTGAGCTTCGCCCCGAGACGCGCTGTTCTGCGGTTTCAACCGCCTGCCGGAAACGGGACCAGACATATCCTCCGCCTAGCAGAGCAATGGCACCCGCACCCAGCAACCATTGTCGCCGGGTTGTCTGGATCATGACTGCTCACCCTTGCTGACAAAAAGAGGTAGGAGCGCAGCGAGGATCTGGGCGGAAAGGCCAAGTAACCCCGCTGGCGTCGCCAACGCGGCCCATTGCTCGGCCACCGTCCGTGCGAAAAGTGTCGTGCCGAGCAGCGTTTCGAATAATAGCAGCAGTGCAAGGAACCACAGCACCATTGCCCAGCGGATCGCAATCGTGCGCGGCACTTGCCAGCGTCCAGTGGCCCAGCGGCAGGCGAAAAAGGCGGCCGTCAGCATCACCGGCACTTCCGCGAATGTTGCGGCAAACTGTCCAAAGTGCGGCGCGACGAACAACACACGGATCGTACCCAAGACAAAGCCCAGCGCAAA
>JAYVWX010000019.1:0-6956 GCA_043785715.1 Novosphingobium sp.
TGCGACAAGGGCCAGCCCTGGGTGTGGATCACCCGGCCCGGGACGTGCTTGTCGGGATCGATATCCCACAGCTCCTTGATGCCGAGGCCGTAGACCTGCGGCTGGCAATCCCGCTCCAGATCGAAACGGGATTTGAGCTGTTTCGTCAGGCTACCACGCGCCCCTTCGCAGAACAGGGTGTATTTCGCGGTGAGCTCCATGCCCGGCTGGTAATCGGGCTTGTGGCTGCCATCGCGCGCCACGCCCATGTCGCCGGTGGCGACCCCGCGCACCGCGCCGTTGTCGTCATAAAGCACTTCGGCGGCGGCAAAACCGGGGAAGATCTCGACCCCCAGTTCTTCCGCCTTGCCGGCCAGCCAGCGGCACAGATTGCCGAGCGAGCCGGTGTAATTATCGTCGTTCGACATCAGCGGCGGCATCATGAGTTCGGGCATCGAGAATTTGCGCCGGCCGGTCAGCAGCCAGTGCCAGTTATCGGTCACCGGTGTCTCGGCCATCGGGCAGCCGTCATCGCGCCAATCGGGCAGCAGCTCGTCCAGCGCCCGCGGATCGACCACCGCGCCCGAAAGGATGTGCGCGCCGATCTCCGAGCCTTTTTCGAGGATGCACACCGCCAGATCGGCATTGACCTGTTTCAGCCGGATCGCCGCGGCGAGACCGGCCGGGCCGCCGCCGACAATCACCACATCGTACGGCATCGATTCGCGTTCGTTCATCGGGTGCTCCGGTTCTGTGCCTTGGCAGAACAATACCCGATTGAGCCTTGATTGCTGCGCCCCGGCAGGTCAAGACCCGCAACATGGACTATGGCGCAAAACCGGGCCTCGCGCAGCAGCTGGCCGCCGCGCTCGACTGGTGGCGCGATGCCGGCGTCGACGGCGATTTGCGCGACCGGGCGCAAAGCTGGATTGCGCTGAGCGAGCCGGAGGTCCCGGCCGCTGAGATCGCGCCGGATAATCCGCCCACATCCCGGCAGTCTCGGGTCAGGGCGGAACCGGTCCTTGACGCGCCAATCGACCGCAGTGGGTGGCCCGCACGCCTGGACGGTTTTGCCGCCTGGTGGTCAAGCGAACCCTGGCTCGACGGCGGACAGGTCAACACAAGGGTTTTACCGCGCGGGGCCCAGGGCGCGGAGTTGATGATCGTGGTGCCCGAGCCCGAACCCGAGGACCGCGAGCGGCTGCTCTCCGGGCCGCAAGGACGCCTGCTCGATGCGATGCTGGCGGCCATGGGCATCGCGCCGGGCGCCGTCTATCTGGCGAGCGCCCTTCCCCGTCACACCCCCCATGCCGATTGGGCGGCGCTGGGGCGCGCGGGGATGGGCGAGGTGCTGCGGCACCACGCCGCGCTGGTTGCCCCCCGGCGCATGATCGTCTTCGGCGCCAACGTCCTGCCGCTGCTCAGCACCGATCCGGCGAATAATCGAGAAGTTTTGCCAAAGTTTCACCATGTCGGAGGGAGCGTGCCGCTATTGGTCCAGCGCGATTTGGCTATACTGCTCGAACGGCCTCGCTCGAAGTCCAAGGTGTGGCAGGACTGGCTGGTTTGGAATTCCGGGGCTTCGGCGGCCCCAGCAACGGAGACGGTAGCGACGTGACAACGGGCAAGGCATTGAGGATGACGTTGGCTTGCGCCGCTGCCGGAGTGCTTGCGTCGTTTTCTGCTCCGACTGCCTGGGCCAACAGCGCCGCGGTCGATTATTTTCGCAACCGCGCCGACCGCACGGCGGTGCCGTCGCTGCTCAGCCAGGAAGAACGTGAATACTACCGCAGCCTGTTCACCGCCATCGACAGCAAGGACTGGAGCCTCGTTCAGCAGCTGTTCGCGGCGAAAGCGGACGGACCGCTGCACCAGACCGCCAGGGCCGAATATTATCTTGCTCCCGGCTCGCCGCGTATCGAGCTGGGTGAACTGAACGAGTGGCTCTCCAAAGGTGCGGAACTGCCCGAGGCCGATCTGATCGCCCAGCTGGCAGTGAAGCGCGGGGCGATCTCGCTGCCTTCGCTGCCCGCCGCCCAGCCGCTGGTCAGTCTCGCCCAGACACCTAAGCGCATTCGCCCGCGCGAGACCGATGACGGAACCATGCCGGCCAATGTCGCCGGCGCCATCCTCGAACGGATCAAGGGCGATGATCCGCTCGGCGCCCGCCAACTGCTCGACGGGATCGACTGGACCTTGAGCGACGCGGCGCGGGCGGAATGGCGCCAGCGCATCGCCTGGAGCTTTTATATCGAGAATGACGACGCCTCGGCCTATGCGCTGGCCCAGCTGGCCGGTCAGGCAAGCGGGCCGTGGGTGGCCGAAGGCTGGTGGACGGCGGGGCTTGCGGCGTGGCGCCTCGGCGACTGCGCCGGCGCTGCCGATGCCTTCGAGAAGACCGCCGCGCGCGCCGACAATCCCGAGTTGCAGACCGCCGCGCGCTATTGGCAGGCCCGGGCGCTAGTACGCTGCCGTCAACCTGAAAAAGCCGCCGCGCTGCTGCGCCAGGCTGCCGGCCGCGACGAAACGCTGTACGGTATGCTGGCGGCTGAGCAGCTCGGCTACAAGCTGCCCGAAACCCACATGGCCGCTGACTTCACCCAGGACGATTGGCAGCGCCTGCGCGATGTCGGCAATATCCGAACCGCCGTTGGCCTTGCCGAGATCGGCCGCGATCAGATGGCTGACGAGGTGCTGCGGCATCAGGCGCGGATCGGCACCCCTTCCGAATATCAGCCGCTGTCCCGCCTGTCGCGCGACCTTGGCCTGCCATCCACCCAGCTGTGGATGGCCTATAACGCGCCCTATGGCGGCAAGCCTGAGCCGGCGACGCGCTTCCCGACCCCGAAATGGACGCCGGTGGGCGGCTGGAAAGTCGATCCGGCGCTGGTTTATGCCCATGCGCTGCAGGAATCGGTATTCCGCGCCAGTGTCGTCAGCCCGGCGGGCGCGCGCGGGCTGATGCAGATCATGCCCTCCGCCGCGCTCGACCATGCCGCCGCGCTTGGCGTTTCCGGCTCGGCCAGCGACCTCAACCAGCCGTCGATCAACCTCGCCTTCGGCCAGCGCCATCTTGAAATGCTGCGCGACAATCCGGGAACGCAAGGCCTGCTGCCCAAGGTGATGGCCGCCTATAATGCCGGGCTCACCCCGATCTCGCGCTGGAATTTCGAGATTCGCGATCAGGGCGATCCGCTGCTGTGGATCGAATCGGTGCCCTATTGGGAAACCCGGGGCTATGTGAACATCGTCATGCGCAATTACTGGATGTACGAGCGGCAGGCCGGTGGGCCGTCGGAAACCCGCGTCGCGCTGGCGCAGGGGATGTGGCCGACCTTTGCCGGGCTGTCGGGCTCGACCGGCGTGCGGATGTCGCCCAACGGGTCGGTGATTCGTGCCCGTTGATCCCGCGCGTTGTTTTAAACCGATCAACATCGCGCTACTGACGGTTTCCGATACCCGCAGCGCCGCCGACGATACCTCGGGCGACATACTGGCCGGGCGCATCACCGCCGCCGGCCACCATCTCGCCGTCCGCGCGATCGAAAAGGACGATGTCGCGGTGATCGCCGCGCGGCTCACCGCCTGGATCGACGATGACCGCGTGGATTGCATCATCAGCACCGGCGGCACCGGCCTCACCGGCCGCGACGTCACCCCCGAGGCGCTCGACCGGGTGAGGGTCGCGGCAGGCGGACGCGACATCCCCGGCTTCGGCGAGATTTTCCGGCTGGTGAGCTTTGAGACAATCGGCACCTCGACCATCCAGTCACGCGCCTGCGCGGTGCTGGCGCGGGGCACCTATATCTTCGCCCTGCCCGGCTCGAACGGCGCGGTGAAGGACGGCTGGGACCGGATCTTGGCGGAGCAGCTCGACAGCCGCAATCGGCCCTGCAACTTTGTCGAACTGATGCCGCGGTTGCGGGAGGTTTGAACACAGCGGCTTGTTAGCGACATGATCTTGCAGGCCTCGCTACATTCCCAGATTTCAGACGATGCAACTCAAACCGGTTCAACCGCGTGCCGCGTGAGCCGGCCATAGGCGAAAGCAAGAGCTACGCCGAACATCATATGGGCAAATACCGAAATGCTGTTTCGCGCCATGGCGAACCACGGGAAGAGTGCGGTGAATCCGTAGAAGTTCACGAAGTAGACGGCCAGACCAAAAACCGCCCCCGAAATCAGCATCATGCCAAGGCCCCAGTTCATCCGCGCGGTGATTGCTACGAACACGAAGGCAAGCGCGATCGACAGAACCATATGGATAAGTACAGCTGCCAAAAACACCGTCAAATCAAAGGTCGCCGGCGGCGGCAAAACGGTTTGACCCATCCCAATCGCTGCGATCATGCGTGGGGGTCCCCAGGGACTTTCCCCGCCAACTGTGGCCACCAGCACCATCTCAAGCATCATGAACACCAGCGCGGCGATGATACCGGCCAGGACTGCCGCTCTAGCATCAATTCGTCCCATCACTTTCACTCCTGCAGATGCCGGATGCCAGACGGCTGATCACGGAAGAGGCGAGGCGCAGTATCCGCACCGAGTCGCAACCTCTCGCGGAGTAAATGGTTCCATATATGCGTGACGAAGTAGATGGCACGGCCCCGCCGCTACCTCCGGCATTAGGCCCAGCCAGAGACGAGCCTAAGCTTCAACCGCTCGCCCGATATCCCCTTCGACCGCTCGATCAGCGTATATTGCGGCCGCGAGCCGCTTCCATCTCGCAACCAAACGACTGGAAATGAACCAGACCCGGCTTGCGCTCGATTGCAGCAAGTTCCGCAGGCCGAACGCGGATGGCCAACTAAGCCTGCTGTGAGCGGCGTCAGCCTATTCGACGACGATTTCGCCCTTCATTCCGAACGCGCTGTGCATGAAATGGGTGCAGCGCAGTCGGTACCGACCGGCGGCGGGCCGTAGCGCCACTTCCCGCGCGACTCGACCGCCAAGCTCGATCTTGCCCTTGGCCAACAGCGCGCGGTCCTGCGGGCGCACTACCGCAGCCGCGAAGAATTCCGGCGCGGTGAAATCATGCCCCTTGCTCGAGGTGTTGACGAGGCGAAGGATGACCGGCTCGCCGGCACGCAAACGGATGGTCGCAGGCGTGTAATCGAAGCTCGAAAGCGTCACCGTCACCGTCGGCGCAGTGCTCCAGTCAGGCTCTTGCGCCATCGCGGAAACCGGCAGCGCCAGCAACAGCACTGCGGCACCGGCATGAACGGCTGCGCGAAACACACGCATGATTGTCCTCCACCTTGTTATGTTCGCGCAGTTTAGCCACTCGCCGTGAATGGCCGATGAGCGGCTGGTGTCGCTGCCCCGCGCCCCTGCTGGTGCGATTACGGCCAAGCCCGCGCGGTTCAGCTCGTCAGCCTGTACTCGCGAAACTGCTCGCGCAGATCCTTCTTGCTGATCTTGCCGGTGCCGGTGTGCGGGATCTCATCGACGAATTCGACCGCATCGGGCAGGCACCATTTGGCCACCTTGTCGCTGAGGAACGCGCGCATTTCATCGGCGGAAACCTCCATGCCCGGCTTCTTCACCACCACCAGTAGCGGCCGCTCGTCCCATTTCGGGTGGTAGATGCCAATCGCCGCCGCTTCCGCCACCGCCGGGTGGCCGACCGCTGCGTTTTCCAGTTCGACCGAGCTGATCCATTCGCCGCCGGACTTGATCACATCCTTGGTGCGATCGGTAAGTTGCAGGGTGCCGTCGGGATGGATCACCGCGACGTCGCCGGTATCGAACCACTGGCCCTCGACGGTCGCATCCTGTTCGGCCTTGAAATAGCGTTTGATCACCCAAGGCCCGCGCATCTGCAACGCGCCCGCGGTTATGCCGTCGCGGGGGAGCACCTTGCCGGGATCGTCGAGATTGACGCAGCGCAGCTCGACGCCGATGGGCGGGCGGCCCTGCATGGATTTGAGCGTAACCTGCTCATCGAAGCTCATGTCCTCCCAGTTTTCCGGCTCGCAGGCGACGGTGCCGACCGGCGAGGACTCGGTCATGCCCCAGAGATGCGCGAGCCGCACGCCCTGCTTCATAAACCGCTCGATCATGTAGCGCGGCGCCGCGGAGCCGCCGGTGATGATTTGTTTGAGTTCAGGCAGCTTCTCGCCGGTCGCATCGAGGTGTTGAAACAGTGACAGCCACACGGTCGGAACGCCCGCGCCATGCGTGACCTTTTCGCGCCGCATCAACTCGCAGATCACGGCCGGATCGTTGATCTGGGCATAGACGAATTTCGCCCCCACCGCCGCGCCCGACCAGGGGATCGCCCAGCTGGCCGCGTGGAACATCGGCACCACCGGCAGCAGCACGCCGCGCGTATCCATATTGAACATGGCAGGCTGGAGCGTGGTCAGCGCATGGAGCATGGTCGAGCGATGCTCGTACAGCACACCCTTCGGATTGCCGGTAGTCCCACTGGTGTAGCAAAGCATGCAAGGCTCGCGCTCGCTGCCCAAAGCCCATTCGGTATTGCCGTCCTCCGCCGCGATCCAGCTCTCGAATTCGCCGTCCAGTCCTGCCGCCGGGCTGGTCGAATCGTAACAGATATAGTGCTCGATCGAGTTCCATTGCGGTTTCATCCGGTCAACCAGCGGCTGGAATTGCTGGTCGTAGAGCAGCACCCGGTCTTCGGCGTGGTTGGCGATATATTCCAGCTGATCGTCGAACAGCCGCGGATTGATCGTGTGGAGAATGCCGCCAACACCCACCGCGCCGTACCACGAAACCAGATGCCGGCTGTGGTTCATCGCCAGCGTGGCGATGCGGTCGCCCTTACCGATGCCGAGCCGCCGCAGCGCCTGGGTCATCTTCAGCGCATCGCGGCGAACCGTGGCCCAATCGGTCCGCGTCTCGCTGCCATCGGCATAGCGGCTGACGATCTCGCGGCTGCCATGCTGGCGCGCCGCGTGATCGATCAATGACGTAACGCGAAGCTCCCAGTCCTGCATGGCGCCAAGCTGCAT
>JAYVWX010000020.1:0-4529 GCA_043785715.1 Novosphingobium sp.
GCATGATAATAGGGCCCGGGATTGATGAACACCGTATCCCCGCCAAAGCCATATTGCTCCAGCAGCATGGCGAGCCGCTGCGGCGGGGTCTCAGGCGGCGCTTTGGGGAATTCCGTGCGCACGCCCTTGGGGCGGCCGGTCGTGCCAGAGGAATATAGCATCGAAGGGCCGCGTCGCTTCCCCTCAATCGGCGTATCGGGTTGCTGCGCCAGCAGAGCTTCATAGGGTAGAAACGGTTCGGCGGCGCCATCGATCATCAGCAGCTTCGGCACGCTCGACAAGCCACCGATGGCCTCACCCGCCAGGGATGCGCACGCCTTCGACGTAACCAAAAGCGTCGCGCCGCAGTCGCCGATCACATAGGCTGCGTCTGCACCATTGAGGTGCGTGCTTACCGCAACATAGCGGACCCCGCTGTTCTTCGCGCCCCAGATCAGTTCGGGATAGCGCAGATGATTTTCGATCAGAATCGCGATCGTATCGCCCTGTTTGACGCCGAGCGCAGCCAGCAGGTGCCCAAACCGATCGCTGCGGCGCACCAGTTCACCATAGGTGATCGACTCGCCCCGATCTGCCATGATCAGCGCAGGCTTGTCAGGGGTGACTGCGGCGACAGCGCGCGGGTGGTAAATGGGCTGCATGGCGGTCACATCTGCGAAAAGTCGGGTGACCGCTTGTCGAGGAACGCCCGGACTCCTTCCACGAACGGTGCCTCGCCGACGCAGCGTACGATGGCGTCGCGCTCGGCAGCTAGATGGTCCGACAACGAGGCTGACGCCGACGCGCGGATCAGCCGTTTTGCGGCGCGCATCACCCCAGATGGCCCGTGCCGCAGTTTCTCGGCCAATGCGCGTGCCTCTGCATCGAGCGCGCCGTCCACCACGATCTGGTTGACGATCCCGATCCGCCGTGCTTCCTCCGCGTCGATACGCCCGGCTCGCAGCGTCAGGTCGAGAGCACTCCGTTCACCGACCACGCGCGGTAACAGATAACTTACCCCGGTATCGGGGACCAGCCCGACGCGCTGATGCGCGAAAATGAACTTGGCGCCAGCGTCGGCGAACACATAATCGGCGCCAAGCGCGTACATCAGTCCACCACCCGCGACCGCGCCTTGACAGGCGGCGATCACCGGCACTTCAATCGCCAGATAATGTTCGACCATCATCGTTACCCTACCGAGACGTTCGGCAAAATCTGCCCGGCGTTCCTCGACCGGTTGTGCGAGCGAGCGCGCAAAGCCCTGGACATCGCCGCCGGCCGAGAAGTTCTTGCCTTCACCGCGGACGATCACCGCTCTTACCGATGCATCGCCGTTGATCGATGCGAAGAGTTCGGTCAACGGCGCCACCGCTGTAGGAGGAATGGCATTGCCGGCCTCGGGCCGATTGAAGCTGAGCGTCAATATGCCGTCGGCCCGGTCGACCAGAAATGCTGTGTCCGCCATCACAACGGATCCCCGGTGAAAACCTGGCTGGGAAGATCGTTTCCGGCCACGCCCGCGCCAAGGGCCGCAGCCAGCTTGGCTATTTCTGCCCCGGCGCCGCCACTTGCGTCTGCCACCAAGACAACCTTATCCGTCAGCACTTCAAGTCTCTCCAACCCGCCGGGAAATGGTTTGCTTCATTACTAACTGGTGGCAAAGCCCTGTCAAGCGGGGAGCCAGTTCCCACTTTTTTCGCATCCACCGCTAACGCGGATCGAATTTCATCCACAGCCGCGTTGGGCCGTAGGCGATGTAGCTGGTCATCCAAGCGGTACCCGCTTCGCCGCGTGACAGCCGGAAATTCTTGAGCCGCCGCGTCAACGCCGCAAAAGCCAGCCGCAATTCGCCGCGGGCCAGTTGGTTGCCGATGCACAGATGAATACCCGCACCGAATGCGAGATGGGAGTTCGCCTTATCGCGGTCGAGGTCGATATCAGCGGGGCAGGAGAATTGTTCCGGGTCGCGGTTGGCAGCGCCGTAGCGGACTTCGACAATCGCGCCTTGGGGGATAGCAACCCCGCCAATTTCGAGGGATTGGGCCGCCTTGCGGAACAGAGTCTGCACCGGCGCCATGGTCCGCAGGACCTCTTCGACGAATTGCGGCACGCGGTCCGGCTCGGCGAACAGCATGTCGGCGAGTTCGGGCTGGTCGATCAGCAGTTTCATTCCCGAAGCCAGTGTCGTTGTCGTCGTTTCGTTGCCCGCGATCAGGATTTGGTGGAGCACGCCCAGCAAGCCGCGCATGTCGAGCAGGCGCCCGTCGGTCTCGGTATTGGCGAGATGGCTGAGCAGCGTGTCCTCGGGGGCCGCGCGGACTCGCTCGATCACCCTGGCGAGGTAATTCTGCATGTCGATCAGATGGTTCGCGATCTCGATCTCGCGCGCGGGCGTGATCAGCGGGCTGACGCTTTCAACCGAAACGTCGGACCAGAGCTTGAAATCGTCCATGTCGTTCTTTTCGATGCCCAGCTGTTCGGCGATGACATACATCGGCAGGCGGATCGCGAAGGCATCCAGAAAATCGACTTCGTCCAGACCGATCATGTCGTCGATCAGCGCTTCGATGATTTGCGATATGCGGGGCTCAAGCGATTGGACCCGCGCGGTGGTGAAGACCTTGTCGACCAGCACGCGGAAGGTGCGGTGCTCGGGAAGATCGTTGCTGACCAGCGTATCCATCGGCAGCCAGCCCTTCTCCGAATAGAGCCGGGCGACCCCTTCCTCGACGCTGCTTTCCCGGGTGGTGTTAAGCCCGGTGCGATTGCGCAGCGCCTTGTGGTTCAGCAATGCCTTGCGCACATCGGCATAGCGGGTGAGGACGTAATTGCCGGTCAGCGGATCAAGATAGACCGGCTGCTGCCCGCGCAAGGCGTCATAGGCAGCGAAGGGGCATTGCTGAACGACCGGATCGGCGAAACTGATAGGCGTATCGGTCATGCGTCGGTGCCGGCGCCATCGACGAATATTTCTGCCCCTGTGACATAGCGGGCTTCGTCGGAAACCAGAAAGGCCACGACATCGGCTTGTTCTTCGGGCTTGCCCATGCGGCCCATCGGAATTTGCGCGATGATCGCGCGGATCGCCGGATGATCTGCACCGATCTCTTCGTTGAGGAGCATCGGCGTTTCGGACGCGCCTGGATGAACCGAATTCGCGCGGATCCCTTCCCGGGCGCACTGCGCGGCGACGATCTTGGTGAAATTGGCAACCGCTGCCTTGGTTGGGCTGTAGCAGGCGGCAAGCGGCACGATCTTGCGGGTGGAATTGGACGACATGTTCACAATCGCACCGCCGCCGCGCCGGCGCATCGCCGGAATAGCCGCGCGGCAGCCCAGCACCGTGCCGAAATAATTGACCTCCATGACGAGGCGAAACTGATCCATCGTCGCATCTCCCAGGAAAGCGGTCTGGGTGATCCCGGCATTGTTGACCAGTATGTCGAGCCCGCCAAATCGGGATTCCGCCGCCGCCACTGCCAGCGCCCATCCGGCTTCGTCACGGACGTCGAGATGGTGATATTTCACTTTGCCGCCATGCCCGGAAGCCATCGCCGCGCCGACGTCATCGAGCACATCGCAGGCGAGGACACGCGCCCCATCGCGGACAAGCGCGGCGGTAATGGCCGCGCCAAGACCGCGGGCGGCTCCGGTGACGAGGGCTACTTTTCCTGCCAGTCTCGCCATAATAGCACCTCAAAAATGGGGCCGCCGCGCAATGTGCGGCGGCCCCGCTCGTCCAGAGTAACTTACTGCCCGAACTTGAAGCTCACCTGGACCATCACTTCACGCCCGCGCGAAACCGAGGCGAAGCGGTCGCCAAGTACACCTGCGGCGGTTGCGGTGCCGCTGCCGGTGAAGGGAACGTCGGTCGAGGCAACATAATAGAACTTGTTGCTCAGGTTGCGGCCAATCAAAGCCAGCTGCCACTGATCATCATCTGCGCCCAGCCGGATCGAGCCATCGAGCAGGGTGTAAGCTGGCTGGCGGCCGAAGGGGGAGCCCGTGGTGTCGGTCAAATAGCTGCTGGAATAAGTAACCCCGCCTGTCAGCCCCAGCTTCATCGAAGAACCAACCGGCGTGTCTAAGTTAAAGCCGCCGCTCAAATTCCATTCGGGCGAGCGGGCAACAGGCCTGCCAGCAAGGTTCTGGGTGGGGTTACCGCCAACAATGGTGCAACCCTGAGCCGGGGTCTGTCCGTTATAGCACGGCGCGCCCGGGAAGCTGCTGTACCGAGCCTTATTGTAAGCTGCGGCTCCGTAGATACTGAAACCCTCGAACGGTGTGCGATAGTTGAAATCGGCTTCGAAGCCTTCAACCTTTGCCGCCGCAGCATTGCGGATCGTGCTGGTCGCATTGGTGAAGTTGACGACCTGCAGATCCTTGATCTTGTAGGTGTAAACCGCAGCATTGAGCAGCAATGCGCCATCGGCAAGCCGCGCCTTGATCCCGGCCTCGAAGCCCGAGATCGTCTGCGGCTTGTAGCTGAGATCGAGATTGGGCAACGACAGATTGACCGAGCTCGAATTGAAGCCGCCCGACAGGAA
>JAYVWX010000021.1:0-2473 GCA_043785715.1 Novosphingobium sp.
TTCGTCGATTCCCCGCTGGCCGAACGGGTAACGCGTGCGACGATGCGTCACCGGCACAGTGGCTACGATCTGTTCGGCCATCCCGAAATCCGTTTCACAAGCGATGTCGCGCAATCGAAAATGCTCAACAACGTCTCCGGCGCAGTGATCATCGCCGGATCGGGCATGTGCCAGGGCGGCCGCATCCGCCATCATTTGCTCCACAATCTGCCGAATCGGCAGGCACGGGTGCTGCTCGTCGGATATCAGGTCAGGGGGACGCTGGGTGCCGTGCTGCGCGATGGGGCGCGCCATGTGCGAATATCGGGCAACGATGTTCCGGTGCGGGCGGACGTCAGGGTGTTCGATGCCTATTCGACGCATGCCGACAGGACTGGCCTGCATGACTGGCTGCAAACCCGTGCAGCCATTTCTGGTACCCTGTTTGTCGTCCACGGCGAGGGTGATGCGCTGTCAGCCCTAGCGGAGCATGCCGCCGCCACGCAAAACCTCGGGTCGGCCGTCGTTCCCGAACTTGGCAGCGGTTGGGAACTTAAACCCGGCCAACCGGCTCACCGGATCGTTCCGCCACGCAGCGACGCCAAGGCCCGCATCGCCCCGCAGGACTGGATTGCCGGACTGGCCGATCTGGAATCGGGACTGGGCGACCGCTTGCGTGCCCTGCCTTCGGATGCGGCGCGCGAACGCGCCGTGGCGACGCTCGAACGGGCGCTCGAACGGGCTGAGGGGCGTTAAGGGAAACTCCTTAGGGAGGCTTCCCGATTTTTCGGCGCGATGATCTCGTGAAAGAGAAAGTTGGCCGGAGCAATCCGGACCGTCACCGTTTTTGAGGAGTTGAGCCATGAAAACCGACAGTCAGTTGCAACAGGACGTCATGGACGAACTGCAATGGGAACCGCGGGTTGACCATGCCAACATTGGCGTTGCGGCAACGGATGGCGTGATCACCCTGTCGGGTTTCGCCAGCAGCTATGCCGAAAAGATCGCTGCGGAAAAGGCCGCGCGCCGGATCAAGGGCGTTCGCGGGCTCGCCGAAGAAATCGAGGTTCGCCTGCCGAGCCAAGCGAAGACTGCCGACCCCGAAATCGCCAAGCGCATCGCAGACATCTTCGATTGGAGCGCAATGATCCCCAATAACAAGATCGCCGTTAAAGTCGAACATGGCTGGGTGACGCTGACGGGCATGGTGGATGGTCATTTCCAACGCAAGTCAGCCGTCGATTTCGCCTCGCGGATCAGCGGCGTCAAAGGCGTGAGCAACCAGATCACCGTCAAGGCGGCACCATCGCCGCTCGACGTCAAGGATCGGATCATGGCGGCCTTCAGGCGCAATGCCGATCTCGATGCAAGCTCGATCACGGTTTCCGCCGATGGCAACACCGTTAGGCTCGGCGGCCAGGTGCACGCCTGGTACGAGCGCCAGATCGCCGAACGCGCAGCTTGGTCGGCACCCGGCGTCGACCGCATCGAAGACAATATCATGCTTGTCTGAATATCGGGTTCCCTCGGGTTGTGCGAGGGTAAAGGACGGGCCTTATGCTGTCGGCTGGGGTCCGTTTCCTTTTCGCCAGGATCATGCCGGGTTTTGCGGTGCAGGACTGCGGCTTTCGCCCATCATCGCATCGCGGCCATAGATGTCGTCATGATATTCGACAGCGCCGACGTCCGAGACATCGGCAGTGAAATAGGTAACATAGACGGGCAGCGGATCGTCGAGAGGCAGGGTTACCGTGCTGCCCTGGGCGACTTCCGCATCGAGCGGGCGGCCCAGCAGGCGCGCGGCAAATTCCAGCGCAGTGTGAACACGGATGCAGCCATGGCTGAAGGCCCTGACCGGCTTGTCGAACAGCGCCTTGCTCGGCGTATCATGCAGATAGACCTTGTAGGGATTCGGCATCACCAGCTTTATCAGCCCCAGCGAATTGCCCGGCCCCGGCCGCTGGCGATAGGATCCTCCGCCCCAGACATAGCCGCGCCGACGTGCCTCCGCTGGACTGGTTCGGGTTAGACGCCCGACGCTTTCGGCAACAATGCTGGGCGGCACATCCCACCAGGGGTTGACAGTGACGCCGGTAACGATCGCCGAAAACACTGGCGTCGGCGTCCTTGGCTTGCCGACGACCACCCGCCATTGCTCGACCTTGCGGCTATTCTCCCAAAGCCCCACCTCGAAGCTGGGGGCATTCACCAGCAGGTAACGATGCCCCATGTCGAGCGGCAGCCAACGCCAGCGTTCAAGATTGCGGATCAACACCGCTCGCCGGTTCGGATCGACCTCGTTCGAAAGCGCCTGGCGCAGCGCCTCGTAATCTGTGTTTCGCGGCCTCAGCGCGGTATAAAAGCCATCGACATCGTTGCGCGCGAGCGCGGCGGAAAGGCGGGCGGAAAGATCGATAACTCCGTCGTTTTCCGCAATCCGCCATCCGGCACGCGCGCCGGGACCGGAACTGCCCAACAGATAGGCCCGCGCCAA
>JAYVWX010000022.1:0-11112 GCA_043785715.1 Novosphingobium sp.
AGGGACCTGCTTTCGTTCGGCGGCTGGGTGGCGGTGTCCAGTTTCGTCGCCCCGCTGATGACGGCGTTCGACCGGGTGCTGATCGGGTCGATGATCAGCGCCAGCGCGGTCAGTCACTATACCGTCCCCTATCAACTGGGTGAACGCACGCTGGTCCTGCCGATTGCGCTGACCGACGCGGTGTTCCCGCGCATCGCCGCGCGTGACGAAGCCGGCGCGCGCGACATGGCGCGCCGGGCAATGGCGGTCATCACGGCGGTGATGACCCCGGTCATGGTCAGCGGGATCATCGGCCTCAAGTTGTTCCTGTCCTTGTGGATCACCCCGGCCTTCGCCGCCCAGTCGGCGCTGGCCGGTTCGATCCTGTTCGCCGGATTCTACTTCAACGCCTCGGGCATCGCGATGTACGTGTGCCTTCAGGCGGGCGGCAAGCCGCGCCTGGTCGCGATTGCCCACCTGATCGAAGTGGTCCCGTTCCTCGGGATGCTGTGGCTCGGCCTGCACTTCTGGGGCCTGGCCGGCGCGGCTGCAGCATCGGCGCTGCGGGTCACGCTCGACATGCTGTTGCTGGCGCGATTCGCCGGGCTCGTGAACGCGGCGCTGCGGCTTTCGCTCATTCCGACAGCGCTGCTGGGCACTGCCCTGGCGGTCGGGCCATCAGTCGAACTCAGCTCGGTGCGCGGCCTCGTCATGGGCGCCGTAGTGATCGCGGTGGCCAGCCTGTTCGGCCTGCACCGCCTGCACTCCGAAGGCTTTTCGCTTCACGCACTGATCGCCGCGAAGCTTCGGCGCCGCGCGGCGGCCTGATCGCGCCGCCAACGCGGCAGGCCTGAAAAAGCGTGTTCACCCGGCCGGCACTATCGCCTAAGACCCCGCCATGACCGTTCGCCCGCCCCGCTCGCCTTCCCTCCGGTCGCTGACCGCCCGTTCGACCCTTGCCGGGCTTGCCGCCGGTACGCTTGCGGCGCTGATCGGCGGCAGTTTCATCGCCAATGCCCAGTCGATCGCGGGCTTCAACAGCGATGCGCCGGTCAACTATTCGGCTGACCGGATCGAACTGCAGGACAAGCAGAAGCGCGTGGTGCTTTCGGGCAATGTCGATATCAAACAGGGCGATCTGGCGATGCGGGCCAGCCGCACCACGGTTGCCTACATCGATGACGGCAACGTCAAGATCCAGCGGATCGACGCCAGTGGCGGCGTATCCGTCGCCCGCGGCAACGAAACCGCGCGCGGCGACGTGGCGATCTACGATTTCAACCGGCGGGTCATTACCATGGTCGGCAATGTCGCGCTGCGCCGCGGAGCCGACAACCTGAGCGGCGGGCGCCTTGTGATCGATCTTGCCAGCGGCCTGTCCAGCGTGGACGGGCGCAGTTCGGGCGGGTCTTCGGCGACCGGAAGCTCTGGCGCCGGCACGGATGGCGGCCGGGTCAGCGGCAGCTTCACCGTCCCCAAGCGCGGCAGCTAGTCCTGCCGCACTGCAGCACATCGTCGCAGGGGCGCACTCCGGCCGGAGCGGCACGGCCCGCGCCGCATGACACGCGGAGGATCCGGCCGGCTTGGGCAAAATGCCCGATAACCGGCGCTCTGTGCGTCACCATGCGTTCGCAGCCACCCTGCGGCGTCCCGCTTTCGCGCCACAATGCGGTTTAGCCTTGCTTAAAAGCAAAGCCTAGATAGACATTCGCATCTGCAAAAACAGGGTGTGTTTTCGAGACATGGTATCCGAAACTTCCGGCGCTAAAGTCGCCCTGCTAACCGGGGTCACTGGTCAAGATGGCGCCTATCTTTCGCGGCTGCTGCTTGATAAGGGCTACGAAGTCCACGGCATGAAACGGCGCTCGTCGTCGTTCAACACCGGCCGCATCGAAGACATTTACCAGGACCCGCATGTGGAGCATCAGCGCTTCCACCTCCATTATGGCGACCTTACGGATTCGACCAACCTGATCCGCATCATGCAGGATGTCCAGCCGGACGAGGTCTATAATCTTGCCGCGCAAAGCCACGTTGCGGTCAGCTTCGAAACGCCGGAATACACCGCCAACGCCGATGCCCTCGGCACGCTGCGCCTGCTCGAAGCGATCCGCATCCTCAAGCTTGAGCAGAAGACCCGGTTCTACCAGGCATCGACCAGCGAACTTTACGGCCTGGTGCAGGAAGTGCCGCAGCGCGAAACCACGCCGTTCTATCCCCGCTCGCCCTATGGCGTGGCGAAGCTTTACGGCTACTGGATCACTGTCAACTATCGGGAGGCATATGGCATCCATGCCTCCAACGGGATACTGTTCAATCACGAAAGCCCGCTTCGCGGCGAGACTTTCGTGACCCGCAAGATCACCCGCGCCGCCGCCGCGATCTCGCTCGGGCGGCAGGAGAAACTCTATCTCGGCAATCTCGATGCCAGGCGTGACTGGGGCCATGCCCGCGAATATGTCGAAGGCATGTGGCTGATGCTGCAGCAGGACGTGGCCGACGACTATGTGCTCGCCACTGGCGAGACCACCGAAGTGCGCAAATTTGTCCAGTGGGCGTTCGAAGACGTCGGGATCGAGCTTGAATTCCGCGGCATCGGCATCGATGAACTCGGGATCTGCGCGAAATCCGGGCGCACGCTGGTCGAAATCGACCCGCGCTATTTCCGTCCGACCGAAGTCGACCTGTTGATCGGCGATCCTTCGAAGGCCCACCAGAAGCTGGGCTGGCAGCACCAGACCACCGTGCGCGAACTCGCGCGCGAAATGGTGCTGGCGGACCTCGACGTGATGCGCAACGATCCCATTGCCAGGTTTGGCTGAACGAGCGGCAACGCGGAGTACGGTCATGTCTTCGAATGATGCGAAGACCCTGTTCGCGACCGGCTTCGTCGCGGATTTGCCCGACGAGGGCACGACTTTTCCGTCCGCCGGCGGAAATTCCGGAGATCCGCGCGTCCAGGCGGTCTACTGGCGCTGCATCGTCGCCCTGTTCGCCAGTGCCCGTTTCACCAATCCGGGCCAGCGGCTGGCGCTGTTCACCAACGTCGCCCCGCCGATGGTCGATGGGGTTGATATTGCAACGGCCCTGAACCGCTACGGGGTCGAATTGCACCTTGTCCCGTTGACCGCGCGGCTGGCGCCGGGAACGACGCAGTCATGGGGCAACGTGCTCTATTTCCACGATATCATGGCCTCGCTGGTCGGCCGGGAAGACCCCGACCTGCGCATCGCGGTGGTCGATTCGGACGTGCTGGTCACCCGCCCGCTCGAATCACTGTTCGACCTGCTCGATAATCATGCCTTCGGCGGCTACATCGTCCGGCAGACCGACCCGACCGATACCGTCAACGGGTTGTCGATGCACCAGATGGACGAGATTTCGCGGGCCTTCGGCGCCACCGGCGGCGAACTGGCCCTCCACTTCGGCGGCGAACTGTTCCTGACCAGCGTCTCCGCCTGGATCGAGCACCGTGACCTGTTCGGCGCGATGCTCAAGGATGCGATGTCGGGCACCGGGGTCGCCAGCGGGATCATCACCGAAGAACACATCTTCTCGATCGCCTTTGCCGTGCTGCGCGGCCGGGTCGCCAGCGCCAATCACCTGATCAAGCGCATCTGGACCAGCCCGCGCTACAACTCGGTCGCCCCCGGCGACGAGCGGTTTCTGCTGTGGCACCTGCCTGCGGAAAAGCGCTATGGCCTGCGCGACATCTTCGACATTCTGCGCCGCGCCGGGTTTCCGGCAACGATGGATATCACGGCGTTCCGGGCAATCGCCATGCGCTGCTGCGGGGTGCCCGCCAAAGGCATGGGCAAGATCGCCTATGACGGGTTGCGTCAGGTTGCCGCCAAGCTGGGACTTTACAAATGACTGGCTCAACGGATTTTTCGCTCGCCGGCCAGCGGGTCTTCGTCGCCGGGCACCGCGGCATGGTCGGCAGTGCGATCGTGCGTCGCCTGGCGGCCGAAAATTGCGAGATCCTCACTGCCGGGCGCGCCGAACTCGATCTGATCGACCAGCACGCGGTCAAACACTGGATGGCCCGCGAAAAGCCCGACGTGGTGGTGGTCGCAGCGGCGAAAGTCGGCGGCATCCTTGCCAATAACAGTTTTCCGGCCGATTTCCTGTACGATAACCTGATGATCGAGGCCAACCTGATCGAGGCCGCGTTCCGGGCCGATACGGCCAAGCTGCTATTCCTTGGTTCCTCGTGCATCTATCCCAAGTTCGCCGAACAACCGATCCGCGAAGAATCGCTGCTTACCGGCGCGCTCGAGCCGACCAACGAATGGTACGCGATCGCCAAGATCGCCGGGATCAAGCTGTGCCAGGCCTATCGCCGTCAGCACGGCGCCGATTTCATCAGCGCGATGCCGACCAACCTTTACGGCCCGGGCGATAATTTCGATCTCAATTCCAGCCACGTGCTGCCCGCGCTGATCCGCAAGGCGCACGAGGCGAAGCTGGCCGGCGCCGCCAGCTTCGAAATCTGGGGCAGCGGCACGCCCAGCCGCGAATTCATGCATGTTGACGATCTGGCCGATGCCAGCGTCTTCCTGCTCAAGCACTATTCGGCTGCCCAGCCGCTCAACATCGGCTGCGGCAGCGACGTGACGATCGGCGAAGTCGCCGAACTCGTCGCGAAGGTGGTGGGCTTTGCCGGCACCGTCACCCGCGATGCCACCAAGCCTGATGGCACCCCGCGCAAGCTCATGGATAGCAGCAAGCTGGCCGCGCTCGGCTGGTCGGCGAAAATCGGCCTCGAGGACGGCATCGCCGACGCCTACCGGCATTACGTCGCATCCGGGCAATGAGGTCGCCAGCCGAAGCCGGCGGAGCCATCGGGCCGGAGCAGGGCAGCCCGCCGGTCCGGCTCGCTATCGTCGGATTGAATTACGCGCCCGAGGAAATCGGCATTGGTGCCTTTACCGGCGGGATGGCGCGGGGCCTTGCCCGTCATGGGCTGACCGTCCGCGCGATTGTCGGCAAACCCTATTATCCGCAGTGGCGCACCCGGGACGGTTATCGCGGCGGCGGCTGGCTGAACACGGTCGAGGACGGGGTGAGCATCACCCGCTGCCCACACTATGTGCCGGCCCAGCCGAGCGGGTTGAAGCGCATCGTCCATCTCGCCAGCTTCGCCGTAACCGCGCTGCCCCCAGCCATTGCCGCCGCGTTTGGGCGGAACCGGCCGCAAGTGGTGATCTGCGTGGCGCCCGCACTGCTCAGCGTCCCGGTGGCCTGGCTGATGGCCCGGCTGGCCGGTGCAAAGCTGTGGATCCACATCCAGGATTTCGAGGTCGAGGCGGCGTTCGCTACCGGCCTGGTCGATAGCGGCGGATTTACGGCCCGGCTGGCGCGCGGCGTGGAAAACAGCCTGCTGCGGCTGGCCGACCGGGTATCGACGATCAGCCCGCAGATGTGCGCCAAGCTGCTGGAAAAGGGCATTCCACCGGCTCGGGTCGCGGAAGTGCGCAACTGGGCCAATGCCCCCGGACCCGATCCGGCCCAGGGCGCGGCCTATCGCACCGAGTGGGGTCTGGGCGACCGGAAAGTCGCGCTCTATTCGGGCAACATCGCCAACAAGCAGGGGATCGGGATCGTGGTCGAGGCCGCGCGCCTGCTGGCCGGGCGCCGCGATCTCCACTTCGTGATCTGCGGCGAAGGCCCCAACCGCGAGCGCCTGCGCGAGCTGGCCGCCGGGCTCGACAATATCTCGTTCCACGATCTCCAGCCGGCCGCGCGGGTCGGCGAACTGCTTGGCCTCGCCAGCGTCCACCTGCTGCCGCAGATCGCGGGGGCCGCCGATCTCGTGCTGCCGTCGAAGCTCGCCAACATGCTGTTTTCGGGGCGGCCGGTGGTGGCGACGGCATTGCCCGGCACCGGCCTTCATGCCGAAGTCGCAGGCTGCGGAGTCTCGACGCCGCCGGGGGATGCCGCCGCGTTCGCGCAGGCGATCGCCGGATTGCTCGACGATCCGGGTGAAGCAGCGCGGCTGGGGGCTGCCGCGCGGGAACGCGGGATCGAACGCTGGTCGCAGGATGCGGTGCTCGCCCGGCTCGCCGGTCTGATCCGCGGATCGGCCGGATGACCCAGCCGCGCAAAGTCTCGATCGCACTGGCGACCTATAACGGCGAACGGTTCCTGCCCGAGCAGCTCGCCAGCTTCCTCGCCCAGACCCGCCTGCCCGACGAACTGGTCGTCGGCGACGACAATTCCCGCGACGGCACCGTCGCCCTGATCGAGGAATTCGCCGCCCGCGCGCCCTTTCCGGTGCGGATCACGGTCAATAACCCCGGGCTGGGCCCGGCCGACAATTTCGCCACCGCTATTCTGCGCTGTAGCGGCGACGTGATCTTCCTCAGCGATCAGGACGATATCTGGCACGCCGACAAGCTGGAGAAAATGCTCGCCTTTCTCGCTGCCGATCCTCGCCGGCTGATCGCGGTCCACGATGCGGCGCTGGTCGATGGCGCGGCTCGCCCGCTCGGCCTGACCATGGGGCAGCAGATCGCGGCATCCGGCGCGCCGCCGGAAACAGGGCTGGTTGCCGGGTGCTGCATGGCGATCGACGGGCGACTGGCGCGGTTTTACGATCCGCTGCCGGCTACCACAACCCATGACGCCTGGCTGACCGCGATCGCCGACTTGTTGGACGTGCGCGGCTACCTGCCGGAACCGCTGATCGACTATCGCCGCCACGGCTCGAACGTGTCGCAATCCTACATGTCGGGCGAACAGCGCGCCTCGCACTGGCGCCGCTTTCGTGACCGCATGGACAAGGCGCTGGGCGAACCGGCCGGGAAAGCGCTTGAATCGGCGGTCGCGGGCCGCCAGTCGGCGATTGCCGCGCTCGCGGCGCACCGCGCGGTGTTCACTGCGATCGTCCCGGATGCGCGGATCGATGCGGCGCTCGCCACCCTGCGCAGCGCGCAAGTGCGGGACCAGCGCCGCCTCGCCATTCACCGCGCCAACCGCCGGGCGCGCCCGGCGCGGATCGTGCGCTGCATCGCCAGCGGCGATTATCGCGGCGGCAACGGAATGCTCAGCCTGATCCGGGATGTGGTCGATGCCGCGCGCCATCGCTGACCTGCGGGACGATGGGCTGCCGCACTCGCTGCTGATGTACGTGCCCTCGGTCCACGGCGGGATCACCCACCATAGCCACTATCAGGCCGAGGAACTGGCCCGGCGCGGGGTCGATGTGACGATGCTGTGCAGCGAGGCCTATCCCTGGGCGCAGGACGAAGTGTCCTACCGCCAGCTGCGCCAGTTTCCCGAGATCGCGCGCGGCGGGCTGAAGGCGCGGATCGGCCGTTTTCTGGCGGTGATCGTCAACCATTACCGGCTGGCCTGGCAGATCGTGCGGCGGCGCCCGGGGGTTGTCCTGCTCGAAGCCAACACCGAATATTTCGCCTTCCTGTGGGTCTGGCCGCACTTGCTGCTGTGGGCGCTCGGCGTGGTCTACATCGCCAATTTTCACGACCCGGTGCGCAAGGTCCGCTATGGCAGCCGCTGGCTCCACAAGCTGGAGATGGACGCGGTCTATCGCACCTTGCGGGGCGGGCTGATTCACGGCGCCCCGCCGCGCGATGCCTACCTGCCCAGTTGGATCAGGATGGAGGTGGTACCGCACGGGCCGTTCCCGCATCAGGCGCACGGCGGCGCGGCCTTCGACCTGCGACAATCGCTGGGCATCGCGCCCGACCGGTTCGTGCTCCTCGCGTTCGGGCTGATCACCGACTACAAGAACCTCGATCTGCTGATCGAGGCTGTTGCCCGCACGCCGCAGGCGGACCTCGTGATCGCCGGCAAGGACAAGGGTTCGGGGGAACGTCCGGCCCAGTTCTACCGCGATCTGGCCGCTTGCAGCGGCGTTGCAGACCGGGTGCACGTGGTCGAACAATTCATCCCCGAAGCCGACGTTGCGGCCTATTTTGCCGGTGCCGATGCAGTCGCCCTGACGTACCGGCGCGAGTTCGTGTCGCAAAGCGGGGTACTGCAACTGGCTGTCTTGTGGGAAAAACCCGTCCTCGCCTCAAGCGGCAAAGGTCCGTTGCGCGAAACGGTGATAGCTTATGGACTTGGCCTGTTCGTCGAACCCGACGATGTTGACGCCATTACCACCGGCCTGCAACGCCTGATCACGGAAAAACCCGCAAAACCCGGGAATTTCGCCCGTTACAACGCCGCAGCGTCATGGCAGTCAAATATCGACGGGTTAGCCAAACTCCTGAAGTCACTTTAAAATCGTGTTCCGGACTGCCGCCTCGGCAAGGTTTTACTTGCGCCGGTCCGGCCGATGGAGTGACAACGCGGCTTAACCTGTCGGAAGCAGGCGGAGGCGTTGTGGAACAGGAACTTGAAATCGGCATGGCCGCAGTTGGCGAACGACGGCGGCGGCGCAAGTCTACTGCGAGCAGCCGCACCCGAGCGGCGCGGCTCAATCGCCGCCTGTTGCTGGTAATGTCCCTAGTTCTGGCGGTTTACCTGGGTGTGGGCCTGCTCCGCGCGGAACGGCAGGTCGCACGCTATGGCGGCGTGGAGCTCGGCGCGTCGCATGACGCGGTGCGCTACCTCAAAGGCACGCCCAAGACCGCAGACGCCGCCAACCAGCGATGGACTTACGAAGAAGGCGGGACGATCAACACAATCAATTTCGTCGGCGACAGCGTTTCGTCGGCGAGCTGCGAATTGGCCGCTAAGGATCTCATGGCCTGCCCGGCAGTCTTCGGGGTCGGAGCCGGCGCGAGCAAATCCGAACTGGTGTATCATCTGGGTCTGCCCGATCGCAGCACGCTCGATGCCGACGCCAACGCGATGATCTATGACGGTCTTGGCTATGTGTTTCTGATGCGCCAGGAAACCGTGACCAAGATCACCCACCGGCCCCGTGGCTCCACCGGCGGCTACCTTCGCGGCATGCTCTGGCAGTTCATCCCATAGCGGACGAGCGTCAGCCGCCGGCTGATCGCCGCGCACGCATGGTCTTTTTGACCGCGGCGTCAAACAGGAACCAGAAGATCTGCGCGGCTATGTAAGGAAGCAACTGAGGCGCCGAAAATACCCCGAGCGGCAGCCGAATGGCGATGACCGCCGCGGCAATAAGCGCAAAGGCCAGCAGATGGACCGTGGCGATGTTACGCGTTGAGCGCATCGACAGCGGAAACGCCAGCACCAGCGTCCGTGCAAAATAGGCAAAAATGAATGCCCCGGCGAGGTGATAGAACGTCGTCAACATATGTTCCTCTCTCAAACCAGGGTTGTCAGATACCCATTTCGTCCAGCAATGCCGCGATATTATTGCGGTAGTTTGCAAAGCTGTACTTGCGTGCTGCCGCCGGCCCCGCGAGCCGCCAGCGGTTCAGCCGGTCCCGGTCTTCTATCGCCGACATCATCGCCTCGTAAACCGCGTCGGTATCGACCCGGTCCAGCAGAATACCGGTTTGCGGGGTCACTGCCAACGCGCAGCGATCAGAATGAATCAGCGCGCACCCCGCTGCGAGCGCTTCGTAGAGCGTAATTCCGGCGCCTTCGAAGTAGCTGGGAAGCAGAAAAACGTGATGCTCGCTCATGATCTGCGGCACATCTGCGCGGGCGACCGTTGGAATGTAGGTCACCCGATCGGCATAGGGCGCAAACGCCTTGGGCGGGATTTTCATGCTGCCGACGATCGTCAACTCGGCGGCCGACTTCGGGATCCGCGCAATCGCCTCCAGAACATGGTGAATGCCCTTGCGCGGGATCACCAGACCGAGGAACAGGAATTTGATCGGGCTGGCGCGATCAACCGGAGCGGGGGGCGGCAAGGCGCCAAACAGCGCCTCGTCGTAGCAGTAATTGAGAACCCGCACTTTGGCGGAAATCCCGTCGTCCGCCACCGCATCACGGATCGTGCCCGCAGCAAACGGGCTGCCGACCAGAATTTTGTCGGCCAGTTCGTATTCGCGCTGGTCGCGAGCGATGTTGACGGCTGGCTCTGCGAGTTCCGTGGATAGAAACCATGCACCGTATTGTTTGCGGACGTCGGTCATCAGTGCGTTGTAGATGCGAAAATCACCGTTGGTCCGATCGAGGATGCACGTGCGCCCGACCTGGCGGGCGATCTCGAACGAACCCTGCGAACTGCCGTTGTAACCCCACAGTGCAAAACGCTCCGCCGATCGCAAGTCTGCGGCAATCCCGGACACAAAGCGCTTGTTGCCGAATCGGTCCAGCCAGCGGGCCAATTGACGCTGCCCGGCGCGCGACGCAATCCGCTCAAGCCATTCGGTCAGCCCGGACGTGCGGACCAGGGCCGGATCAAGCAGCGGATGACTGAAGCGGCGGAATTCCCGACCGAGCCTTGCGCCCAACTGCCCGGGCAGCATCCGCTCAAGCCGGTAGGGCAGCCGATCGGGTTGATAGAAAATCGAGGTCGCAAACCAGGCCAGGCGGTCCAACTGCTGCAAGGCCAACGCGGTCTGCCAACTATGTTGGGTGCCGGGATGAAAAACCGCCACCTTCATGGCTGCAACCACGCCTTTGGCCCTAGAATATCGCCGCGCAATTGCTGGCTCCCGTGTTCGGCCGTTGCCCCGAGGCTGCCGCCGGGGAGGCGACGTTGAGGCACTTTGATGCTGCAGGTGCAAAAAGCAATTTGTTTGTTTCCGAACGAGTCGGGAATGCTGCTGCGGCGGCCCTGGAAACGGGCGGAAGGCGTTTGCAAGCTCCCCTCCTCGCCCGAGCCTGCATAGATTCGAATTTACCGGATAGAACTATTACTTTCCTACAGTAAACCGTTTTGGTTATTTGACGGCTGAGTCGGTGCACCATTAAGGAGCTGTCATGCCCACTTCTCCGCTTAAAACGCCTGCTGGCTACGTCCCGCAGATGGCTATCTCGTTTGCCAACCCCAACGGTGACGCCGATCTGGTGAGCGCCATCAATCCCATCCCGACGCTGGAGCAGCCGTTCGTCGCAGCCGCGCCGCTGACCGGCGCGAACAGCGTTTCGGGCCAAGTCGGCCCATTTCAGCCCCGTGCGGGCCGCGCCATCATGGTCACGCTGACCGGGACATGGAGCGGCACCGTGAAACTGCTGCGTTCGGTAGATGGCGGAACCACCAAGCTGCCGGTTAGCGCCGGCGGG
>JAYVWX010000023.1:0-4873 GCA_043785715.1 Novosphingobium sp.
TGCTGGGAATCGGTTTTATCGAAATCTCGGCGATTGCCGGGGCGATTGAACTGATCATCGGCATTATGATGACGCGCGCGCCAGGCATGACCCTTGGCCGCATGCCGATTTATGCCTGGGCCATGCTGGTGACCGCGTTCATGATTGTGTTTGCGTTTCCGGCCATCATCGCCGGCACGCTGCTGCTGGAGCTGGAGCGGGCCTTTGACTGGCCGTTTTTCATTCCGGCGCGCGGCGGCGACCCGCTGCTATGGCAACACCTGTTCTGGTTTTTCGGCCATCCCGAAGTCTATATCGTTGCGCTTCCGGCCTTTGGCATCGTCTCCGATCTGATCAGCGTCCATGCGCGCAAGAATATCTTCGGCTACCGAATGATGGTCTGGGCCATCGTCGTCATCGGCGCCCTGAGCTTTCTGGTCTGGGCGCATCATATGTATGTGAGCGGGATGAATCCCTATTTCGGGTTCTTTTTCGCCACCTCAACGCTGGTCATCGCCATTCCGACCGCGATCAAGGTCTATAACTGGTTGCTAACCTTGTGGCGCGGCGACATTCACCTACGGGTGCCGATGCTGTTCGCCATCGCCTTCATGTTCAGCTTCATCCATGGCGGGCTCTCCGGGCTGTTCCTCGGCAATGTCAGCGTCGATGTGCCGCTGTCGGACACTTTCTTCGTCGTCGGCCATTTCCACATGGTCATGGGCGTGTCGCCGATTCTGGTGATCTTCGGGGCGATCTATCACTGGTATCCCAAGATCACCGGGCGGATGTGGAACGATGCCCTGGGCAAGGCCCACTTCTGGATCACCTTCCTGGGCGTCTACGCGATTTACATGCCGATGCATTATCTGGGCATCCTGGGTGTGCCGCGCCGTTATTATGCGCTGGGCGAGACCGCCTTCATTCCGGATTCGGTCGGCCAGGTGAACCAGGCGATCTCGATTGCGGCGTTCGTGGTGTTCTTCGCGCAGGGCCTGTTCTTCTACAACATGATCTGGAGCTATTTCCGCGGCCCCAAAGCTGACGCCAACCCCTGGGGTGCGGCGAGCCTTGAATGGCAAACTCCCGAGACGCCGCCCAGCCACGGCAATTGGGGGCCGAAGCTGCCGATCGTCTACCGCTGGGCCTATGATTACAGTGTACCAGGGGCAGCCCGGGACTTCATCGCGCAGAACGAACCGCCGGCATGAGCCTGTTCAGCCGCCTCGCCGAGAAAAGCTGGCAGACGCCGGGCGCTGAGGGTTTTGCCAACCCGCAAGAATACCGGCCGGCGGCATCCACCGTGGGCGTCTATGCCTATTTCGCTGTCGCCACCGTCATCTTCACTTTGATCGCAGCGGCCTACCTCGTGCGCATGGGTATGCCGGGAGGGATGGAGCATGGTACCGGTGGCGATTGGCGGCCTATGCCCGAACCGCCGCTGCTCTGGGTCAATACCGGCGTCCTGGCGGCAAGCAGCCTGGCCTGGGAGGCAGCCCGGCGTTCGGCTCGGCGCGGCGCGCGGGAACAGATGCACCTGATGACCCTGGCAGGCGGCGTGCTGGGTCTCGTCTTCCTGGCCGGACAGCTCCTGCTCTGGCGGCAGTATCAGGCGGCAGGCTATTATCTGGCAGCCAATCCCGCCAACGCCTTCTTCTATCTGCTGACTTCTGTGCATGGTCTGCATCTGGCCGGTGGGCTGGTCGCCGGTGCCCGCACGGCCCACCAGAGGGGCAGGCAGGCCGACAGCACCCGCGTTTTCCGCAATGTCAGGCTCTGCGCGGTCTACTGGCATTACCTGCTGCTGGTTTGGGTCTTGCTCGCAGGACTGCTATTATCGACGTGAAAATCAATGCGGGATGAAGTTATCATGTCGCAAGCGATGATCGAGAAGGAACGCCCTAGCGAAGCCGCGCAAGGCCTGCGCGACATTGCGGCTGACTGGTCGGCGGATCAGGAAGTCTTTCGCCACACCCATTGGGGCAAGGCGATGATGTGGATCTTCCTGTTAAGCGACACCTTCATCTTTTCCTGCTTCCTCACCTCCTACATGACGATGCGGACCTCGGCGACCCTGCCCTGGCCCAACGCGGCGGAGGTGTTCGCGCTCACCATTGGCGGCCAGTCGATCCCGCTCATCCTCATCGCCATCATGACCTTCGTCCTGATCAGTTCCAGCGGCACCATGGCGATGGCGGTGAATTTCGGCTACCGCCGCGACCGCCGGAAGACGGCAGCTCTGATGCTCGCCACCGCCCTGTTCGGCGCGACTTTCGTCGGCATGCAGGCCTTCGAATGGACCAAGGTGATCTTCGAGGAAGGCGTGCGGCCATGGGGCAATCCCCTGGGGGCGCCGCAATTCGGCGCAAGCTTCTTCATGATCACCGGCTTTCACGGCCTGCATGTGACTGCCGGCGTCATCATGCTGCTGATCGTCGCCTCGAAAGTGCTGCGCGGCCATTATGACCGTTCCGGCGACTATTCGGCGGTCGAGATTGCTGGCCTCTACTGGCATTTTGTCGACCTCGTCTGGGTCTTCATTTTTGCTTTTTTCTATCTCTGGTGAGGGAGAAGGAAGGGACATGAGCCACGACACATCCTCTGTGCACCAGGCGGTGCCAGCCCAGGGCAGCGGGCAGCAGCATCCCATCGGCCTCTATCTCAAGGTCTGGGCCTATCTCTTCGTGCTCAGCACCCTGTCCTACCTGGTCGATTACTTCCATTTTCAGGGGATCGTGCGCTGGACGTTGATCGTCACCTTCATGCTGCTGAAGGCGGGCCTGATCGTGTCGATCTTCATGCATATGGCCTGGGAGCGGCTATCGCTGGTATACGCCATATTGGTGCCGCCGCTGGTCCTGCTGGTGCTTGTCCGCATCATGCTCGTCGAATCCGATTATGTTTTCTGGACCCGGGCGATCTTCCTGGGTGGCGGAGGCTGATGATGGACCGGTCGCGCTGGCTGATGGCCGGCATATCCGTGACGGCAAGTTTGACCCTCATCTGGAGCTTGAATTGGTTCGCCGGACAATTGATCCCGGACATCTATCCTGGCGAGCTTGCCTACAAGCCCGTGGAGGACATGCCTCCGCGGGTCGATCTCGCGTCGATCCAGCGCGGCTGGCCCGACAGCTTGGACGAACCGGGCGAGCGCAACCGGCTGACTGCCTACCGGCATGACATCGAACGGCAGGCACTGGCTCCGGCCGCCGCTCCAAACGCCGCGCCGGCACCGGCGGCACCGCTTGATCTCGGCACTCTGCTCGCTAGTGCCGACGCCAATGCAGGCAAGGAAAAAGCGCGGGCCTGCATGAGCTGCCATGATTTCGCAACAGGCGGCCCTGACCGCATTGGACCCAACCTCTGGGGCGTGATCGGCCGGGATGTCGCAGCCCGTCCCGGCTTCGCCTATTCACCGGCCATGGCGGCACAGCCGGGTACCTGGACATTCGAGCGGCTGTTTGCCTATCTGGAGTCTCCGGCGCGGGCCATCCCCGGCAACAAGATGAGTTTTGCCGGGTTGCGCCATCCGGGGGATCGCGCCGCCGTCATCAAATATCTCACCACCCTGGGCAACAACCCTCCCCCGCTGCCCCAGCCGCAATCGGCTGGTCAAAGCGGGAAGGCCAAGTGACCACCCGAACGGCTGAACCGCCCGGGTTGTCAGTTACTCCCGGTCTCTCGCGAGACGTCTTCGCGCACCACCGCCCGAGTGTAGAGATGCCATGTGGCATAACCCAGCACGGGCAGGACGACCGCCAGACCGATCAATGCCGGTAGCGAACCCAGCACCAGCAATCCGACGACGATAAGCCCCCAGACCGCAATTGTGATGGGGTTGTTCCAGGCCACGCGGAGTGATGTGCGCATCGCGACCGCCCATCCAACCGGCTGATCGACCAGCATCGGAAAGGAAACGACGCTGATTGCCAGCGTCAGGAGCGCGAAACCCAGGCCGACAAGATTGCCGACAATGATCATTTCCCATCCTGCGGAAGTGCTAAAGACCGCCTGCACGAATGTCGGTACCGACTCAACCGCTCCCGGCGCCGTCGCTCCCAGCGTTGCGGTATAGATAAACCCCGCAATGCTGATCCAGAGCATGAAGAGCAAGGCAACCATGCTCGTCAGGGTGAACAACGAAGGCGCGCCTGGACCTCGCACCACATCGAGAAAATGCCGCCAGCGGGTATCCAGCCCAAGTTCACGGCGTCGCGCCAGTTCGTAGAAGCCGCTGGCGAACGCCGGACCGAACAGGATCGATCCGGCCGCCAACGGGAAGATCAGGGGCAGGACAGATGCCTGAAAGGCATAGAGGGATGC
Organism: Novosphingobium sp.; assembly: GCA_043785715.1. GTDB lineage: Bacteria > Pseudomonadota > Alphaproteobacteria > Sphingomonadales > Sphingomonadaceae > Novosphingobium. Next base: position 4,303 of record JAYVWX010000023.1, read on the forward strand.
CAGCAGGACCGCCACGGGGTAGACGAACCCGATGAAGACCAAGTCGCCACGCTTGTCCAAGAAATCCTCCCAGCCTTGGGCCAGTGCCCAACGCAAGTCATGCAGACCGATCTTGCGTATGTGAACTTCTTCTCTGGCTGGGGCCATGCCAGCGTCGTGAGCCATAGCCATCGACCGCGCTCCTATGTCCTGTCGCCATGAGGGACGTCGCTTCAAACTTGCTCGATCTGGACGGTGCCCAAGAGCTTCGACCGGATCCCGCACACGCATCACGAAGGGCGCTGGCGGACGCAATTTCGGCAGGCGGATCGCCTCACAGCTAACAGAAAGCATCATACTCCCTTCGGCACCGCCAAGGCAAGGTCATGCTGGCGCATGTGGCCGGTTCGCGGGTCGGATCAGCATGAGAACACCGCGCTCCAGCGCGATGCGATCACTTGGAGCCTTTCGTCAAACCCGAGCGCGCTCGCGCCGCGGACCTGGAGATCGGCCTCGCCCGAGGTGCTCCGCACAGCCTCGCCAAACGCGTTGACTGCCGAACGGTTGATCACATGCACGGCAAAGGCGAGTG
>JAYVWX010000024.1:0-2049 GCA_043785715.1 Novosphingobium sp.
CAACACCGCGTGGTGCGCGACGTGTTCATCGCCGAAACCGATGCCGAAGCCCGCAAGCTTGCACTCAATGGCGCGATGGGCCGTGCCTGGACCGAATACCTGCTGCCTACCTACCACCGGTTCGGCATTGCAGAAGCGATGACCGAGGGTACCGACCTGTCGGTTTCCGACGTCACGCCGGAATTCCTCGCGGATCATTTCTGGCTGGTGGGATCGCCCGAAACCGTGCGCGAGAAGATGGAAAAGTGGCTCGACGGGCTCGGCGGCGGCTTCGGCACCCTGCTGATCTATAGCTACGACTACATGGACAATCCCACCCCGTGGGAAGAATCGATGCGCTGTCTGGCGCAGGAAGTCGCGCCAAAGCTGCCCACCGACGCGTTCATCGCGGCCTGACACCTGCTCCCGGCGCCGGCAATTGTCGTCGGCGCCGGGATCGTCGTGCGGACACCGCGCGCCACGGACTTGGCTAACGGGGATTTGTCGGTGCTGGCGGTGCGTCCAATCGGGATCATGGCTTGGCACTTCCGGACAAACCTTTGTATCTTCGGCTGCGGCTCGCGCGTTTGATCGGGTCGTGACGAAGATTTGGAGTGCGGCTCGAATGAAATGGTCAATGCTACTCGAAGACGTGTTGCAGCGCGCCCGGCAGGAGAGCGATCGCAAGCAGGACCGCAGCCGGCGGACCGAACAGCAGATCCTGGGCGCCGCGCTGCGGGTGTTCGGCCGTGATGGCATTTCGCGCTCGCGCATTGCCGATATTGCTGCCGAAGCAGGCATCTCCACCTCGACGCTCTACGAATATCATACCAGCAAGGAAGACATCGCCTATGCGGTGCCCTCGGCCTACCTCGCCCAGTTCTACGAGGAATTCGCCGAGGCGGTCGCCGGAAAACACGGCGCCAAGGAACGCACCCGGATATACCTGTCGCTGATCGCCGATTTCGCCCGTCGCAACCCCGAATGGGCGCGGCTGTTCTATCTTGAAATCTGGCCCTCGGTCCTCGTTGGCGGCACCGTGCTTAGCAAAAGCGTCGATGATTTTTCGCGCATCCTGATTTTCCTCATCCGGCAGGGGGTCGAGGAAGGCGAATGGTCGACGAAGATCGACGTCTATGAAACGGCCGCGCTCCTGATCGGCAGTCTCAACCACATCGTTATCACGTGGCTGCTCTATCGCCGGCCCAAGAACCTGACCAAGGCCGGCGCCGGGATTGTCGATCGTACCCTGCAGCTGCTTGATCTGGAAAGCGTGATGCTGGACGGAACCGCACCCCGCCCGAAACGGGCGATCAAGGCCGTTTGAGCCGCGACCGGTCCGGGCTCAGCATTACAATCGCAGGAAGCACACTTATTGCGCGGTCAGGCCGCCATCGATGATATGTTCGGCGCCGGTGATGAAGGCGGCTTCGTCCGAAGCCAGGAACACGACCAGGCTGGAAACCTCGTCGGGTTCACCCACGCGGTGCATCGGCACGTTGCCCGAAGCGAGCACGATCTGCTCGTCGGTCAGCGTCGCGGTCATCATCGGCGTGCGGATGTAACCCGGGTGGACCGAGTTTACCCGGATCTTCTGCGCCGCGTATTCAATCGCCGCGAACTTGGTGATCCCGCGCACCGCGAACTTGCTTGCCGCATAAGCGACGTTCGGCGTGCCATAGATGCTGACGATCCCCGAAATCGACGAGACGTTGACGATCGACCCGCCGCCCGCGCGCTGCATCGAAGGAACCACCGCGCGGATGCCGAGGAACACGGCAGTCTGGTTGATCGCACAGACCTGCTCGTATTCCGCCAGCGAGAACTCGGTGGTGGCGCAGTTAGATCCGGTGATCCCGGCATTGGCGACCAGCACCGTCACCGGCCCGAACGCGCCTTCCGCTGCCGCCACCGCAGCAGCCCAGCCGGCCTCGCTGGCCACGTCAAGCTGGTGGAACCGGGTGGTGGCACCCAGTTCTGCCGCCAACCGCTCGCCCGCCGCCGCATTGATGTCGGTAATCAGGACCTTGGCGCCTTCGGCAACCAACCGGCGCGCATGGGCTTCGCCCA
>JAYVWX010000025.1:0-2822 GCA_043785715.1 Novosphingobium sp.
GCCGATGACCGCGGTGATTGAAAACCACCAGCGCTTGCGCGAGGATGTTATCGATGCCGATCCGCTGACCGGCGGCGGCAAGCGCGATGCGGTGCTGGCCAATGCCCCGGCGGCTGAGCACGGCTTCTTTGGCGTGCCCAAGGTGATCGAGTGACCGACCTCACCGAACTCAGCGTCGCCGCGATTCGCGCAGGCGTTGCCGAGGGGGACTTCACCGCGCGCGAAGTCGCCGAAGGCTTCAACGCCAATGTCGCCGCCGCGCAAGCCGCGCTGAACGCCTTCATCGTCGCCACACCTGAATTGGCGCTGGCAGCCGCCGACAAGGTCGATGCCGACCGGGCGGCGGGCAAGCTGCTCGGCAAGCTCGCCGGCGTGCCGATCGGGATGAAGGATCTGTTCGCCACCCACGGCGTGCAGACCACCGCGGCCAGCCATATTCTCGAAGGCTTTACGCCGGAATACGAGAGCACGGTTTCCCAGAAGCTGTGGGACGCCGGCGCCGGGATGCTGGGCAAGCTCAACCTCGACCAATTCGCCATGGGCTCATCGAACGAGACCAGCTATTTCGGCAATGTCATCTCGCCGTGGCGGCGCAGCGATGGCGGCGCTGCCGACGGGAAGAATTGGGCGCCGCTCGCTCCCGGCGGTTCATCTGGCGGCAGCGCAGCCGCAATTGCCGCGCGGCTATGCCCGGCGGCGACCGGCACCGACACCGGCGGCTCGATCCGCCAGCCCGCCGCATTCACCGGCATTTGCGGGATCAAGCCGACCTACGGGCGCTGCTCGCGCTGGGGCATCGTCGCCTTCGCCAGCTCGCTCGACCAGGCCGGACCGATGGCGCGCGATGTCCGCGACTGCGCGATCCTGCTGGAGGCGATGGCCGGTTTCGACGCCAAGGACGCAACCAGCCTCGATCTGCCGGTGCCGCAGTGGGAGGCGGGGCTCAATGCCGATCTCAAGGGCAAAAAAGTCGGCATCCCGCGCGAATACCGCCTCGACGGCATGGACGATGATGTCGCGAAGAGCTGGGAACAGGGCATCGCCTGGCTGAAGGACGCCGGCGCCGAAGTGATCGACATCAGCCTGCCGCACAGCAAATACGCGCTGCCGGCCTATTACATCATCGCCCCGGCCGAAGCCTCGTCGAACCTCGCCCGCTATGACGGTGTGCGCTACGGCCTGCGCGAGCTGCCAAGTGGGGCCAGCCTGCAGGACATGTACGCCGCCACCCGCGCCGCCGGCTTCGGCGCCGAGGTCAAGCGCCGCATCCTGATCGGCACCTATGTGCTTTCGGCCGGCTTCTACGACGCCTATTACACCCAGGCGCAGAAGGTGCGCACTTTGATCAGCCGCGACTTCAAAAACGCGTTCGCCGAGTGCGACGTGATCCTCGCCCCAACCGCACCCAGCGCCGCCTTCGCGCTCGGCGAGAAGAGCGCCAATCCGCTGGAGATGTACCTCAACGACGTGTTCTCGGTCCCGGCCTCGCTGGCGGGGCTACCGGCGATGTCGGTTCCTGCGGGGCTGAACCGCGAGGGCCTGCCACTGGGACTGCAGTTGATCGGGCGGCCGTTCGACGAGCAGGGCGTCCTCAATGCGGGGCTGGCGATTGAGCAAAGGGCGGGGTTTGCGGCACGGCCGGAGCGGTGGTGGTGATTGCACAGCGCGGCGCGAGGTGTTACCTGGGGTAACACTGGAGATCGTCCATGAATGCACCCGCCAAATTCGACACCGGCCGGATGACCAGCAAGGGTCAGGTCTTGATTCCCAAAGCAGCGCGGGATGCCGTTGGCTTGCAACCCAATGCCCCCTACAAAGTTTTCGTTAACGACCTGAACCAAGTCGTTATTTCGCCGCTCGGTTACGGCCCGGAAGATGCTGAAGAACGCGTCCGCCGGATGCGTGAGGGGTTGAAAATGCTCACCGGAATCAGCCGCGACGGACGGGGGACCGATGCCATCATGCGTGAACTCCGGGGCGATTGGGAACCGTGATCCTGCCCGATTCAAATGTGCTGATCGATATTCTCGAACGCGATGCGGTTTGGTTCGATTGGTCTGTTGCACAACTCACTGAGGCCGCCCGCGCGGACCGTGTGGCGATCAACCATGTCATCGTGGCGGAAGTCGCTCCGTTCAGCGGTGATCTTGCAATCTTTCTCGCCGGCCTTGCTGCCATGCAGGTCGAGGTCGAGCCGTTTTGCAACGAATCCGCCTATTCAGCCGGAATGGCCTTTCGCGAGTATCTGCGGCGGAGGGATCGGGCTGCGGTCAAATCCATCCTCCCTGATTTCCTCATAGGCGGGCATGCTGAAGTGCTCGGCGCTACCATACTTACGCGCGATCCGCGTTTTTATCGAACCTACTTCCCATCGGTGCGCCTGATTGCACCTTCGAAAGACGAAAATGACTAAAACCCCCTACCGCATCCACGGCGCAACCGGCGAATGGGAGGTCGTGATCGGCCTCGAGGTCCATGCCCAGGTCGTCTCGAAATCCAAACTGTTCTCCGGCGCCGCCACCGAATTCGGCGCGGAGCCCAATTCGCAGGTCAGCCTGGTCGATGCGGCGATGCCCGGCATGTTGCCAGTGCCGAACCGCGAATGCATCCGCCAGGCGGTGCGAACCGGCATGGCATTGGGCGCGCCGATCAACAAATGGTCGCGGTTCGACCGCAAGAACTACTTTTACGCCGATCTGCCGCAGGGCTACCAGATCAGCCAGCTTTACCACCCGATCGTCGGCGAGGGGCGGATCGACATCAGCCTCGATGACAAGGATCCGGAAGGTTCGATCAAGACCATCGGCATCGAGCGGCTCCAC